>CAZJNL010000679.1:0-3671 GCA_964546515.1 uncultured Oscillatoria sp. | reverse complement strand
ATACTACAGGGAGACAATCTGTCCAATGGACGCAATGGAATTTTTTCAGCGGAGTGCCGGTGTGTGGCGCTCGCAGCGTGCGACTCACCATCTGGCCTTCAGACGTGCGGAGATGGGCGACTCAGAGATTACGGTGGAAGCCTTGGCAGCAGATCATCCCAAAGTGACAGAAATCTGCCAGATGCACGAGGTAGATCCGGGCAAAGCTGCCGGTGGGGCGTTCGTGAAGTGGCAGGCGGCGATGGCTTGGGACAAAGAGGATGACAATCACGAGGGCTCGACGGTGTTTGCCATCGTCCCCGATGGGGAGAATCCCAAGCAGGGTTTGATGCTGCGCGAAAGGGGCTACGCGGAAATTGTGCCGGTAGCCGGTCGCTATGTGATGGACTCGGAGGGTGCGCTGGTGCTGATCACCGAATATGAAACCATGAGTTCGGTTGAGCGCTTCTGGTTTGCCAGCCCCAACCTGCGCATGCGCACCAGCACGGTGAAACGCTTTGGCGGGTTCAGCACGGCGTCGTTCTGCACGGAAAGCCGGATTTCGTCTGGCCCAGATGCCTCGGACAGTCCAGATTCAACTTCCCAGCCGGCTGACAGTGGCGCTGACACCAGAGAGTTCTATTCTGTGTTGGGCTGGTGAGCGTGAGTGGCCCACCGGCACGCACTAGGGTGTCAGGTGGCAGGAATCGGCTGTGCGCAGTACAGTGTTGTGAAACCTGTAACCTGACATGACACCTGTAACCAATCAGACGATCCCCATGCTCAATGCCCAGTGCCCTATCCCCAATGCCCAGCGCCCCATCCCCAGTGACCCTTTCGTGCGGGGGGTGGAGTACCTGAATGCCGTGCGCCGGCTGGCTTTGCAGCCAGAGACGATCGGTGTGGCGGATGACATCAATGAGCGCATCCGCATTTGCACTTGGATTGGCCACAACATCGACGCTGTTAATGCTGAGCTGTCAGAGTGTCTGGAAGCGTGTCACAGCTGCTTCTATCCGGAAGACCGGCGAGTGGTGCAAATTCTGGCTGCGCCTCTGGCTGGGGAGTTTGGGGTGGACGCTCTGTGCAATATCCTGGCTGAGCCGGTGGCAATTCTGATTGATGTGGGTCGCATCCACCCGCAGGATTGGCTGAGCGTGGTTGCCCACGAATACGCTCACGCCCATTTGGGCGCACCCGGTCACGACCGGCGCTTTTTGGCCGTGATTTCTCACCTTTGTTTGGGACTGGGGCTGGAGCTGCCGGTGTGGGATGAGGGGTGGGAAGCGAGCGAGCGAGAAGCTTGGCTGCGCAATTGGCCCCACTGCAGGCCCACACCTGACCCCTTGGCCTTTTGGAAGGGCGGCCATTGAACCCTTGTGTCAAGAAATATTACAGATTGTTGCATTTCTTCAGAAAAATGAGATTTGCGTGACCGCAATCCCCTACTCTGAGTGTTGGCTGGTTAAATATCAGCCAGCGGCAGTCAGTCATTGGCCATTGGTCATTGGTCATTTGCCGGCTACAGGACTTTTGACTGAGGACTGAGGGCTAAAGACAAATGACCTGGGACTTTTGACTGATAGCAAATCACAAACAAAAGTTGGAAATTGCGGAGATTGTCAGGTGGCGATTCCTTTGCTAGAGTACGCTCCAAAGAGCCAAAACCAGCGCGTAGCTGGATATGAAAAGCCGGGGGACGAACAGCCCCGGATTTACACAACCGAAAACCTGCCCTCACCGACAGAATTGGATGAGGTGATTTGGGCGGCGTATCGCCAAATTTTCAGCGAGCACCAGATTCTCAAAAGCACCCGCCAAACTTTCTTGGAATCTCAGCTGAGAAACAGTCAGATCACGGTGCGGGATTTCATTCGCGGTCTGGCGACTTCGGATGCGTTCCGCCGGCTGAATTACGAAACCAACAGCAACTACCGGTTTGTGGAAATCAGCGTGCAGCGCATCTTGGGGCGCGACGTTTACAGCGAGCGCGAAAAGATCGCTTGGTCAATTGTGCTGGCGACTAAAGGTCTGCAAGGATTTATCAACGCCTTGCTGGATAGCGATGAGTACATCAGCAGCTTTGGTGACAGCACAGTTCCCTATCAGCGCCGGCGGATTTTGCCGCAGCGGGGGACAGGAGAAGTTCCTTTCAACCTGAAGACGCCTCGCTATGGGGAATACCACCGCAATCAGCTGGGCTTCCCGCAAATCATCTGGCAGAACGAGGTGCGCCGCTTCATCCCGCAAGAAAAGCAGCCTAAGGCTGGCGATCCGTCGCTGTATTTGAATATGGCACAGTCTCTTACCCCCCTACCTACTAATGTTCTCAAGGTTAACACCCAGAGCCTTGATTACCTCAGCCTGGTGCCTCGCCGGAAGTAATCAGCGTTTGACGCTTTGAGGGTTCGTTCTGAGTGGGGGCTAGAGGCTAGATGCTAGAGGCTAGATTCATTTGCTAGTCTTTAGTCGCTAGTTTCTAGCCCCCTTGTTTGTGCGGTTCCACCAGAAGACAGGTTTCTCTAAGAAACCAGGTTTCTAAATAGTTTCTAGATGTTCAGTTTCGTAGGGGCGGGTTTATAGCAGATTCCCACTGAGTGAGGGACAGATATTGATCCCCCCCTTGCCCCCCCTTAAAAAGGGGGGGAAGAAGTTAGCCCCCCTTTTTAAGGGGGGTTGGGGGGATCTAACCGTGCTCCACGCAAGTGAAAAATGCTATTATAGATATCCTTGGCCACCGGCAGATATGTCGGATAAACCCGCCCCTGCAACGCAGATATGTCGGATAAACCCGCCCCTAAAAGCTACGAATTCGCCCTGCGCCGCAGGACTTCCAAGAGGGTGAGTAGGGATTGGGGAAGGGGCGCGACTGCTTCTATCCATTCGCCGGTGACGGGATGCTCCAGCTGCAGCCGCCATGCGTGCAGGGCTTGTCCGGGAAGGTTGACACCGGCAAAGCGACCGCTGCTGTAAACTGGGTCGCCAACGATTGGGTGTCCCATGTGGGCGCTGTGGACGCGGATTTGATGGGTGCGCCCGGTTTCTAGCTGGAACTGGATCAGGGTGCAGTTGCCGAGGCGCTCTTTGACGCGCCAGTGCGTGACGGCTGGGCGTCCGCCTTTTTCCACCGGCACGATGGCCATTTTTTTGCGGTCAATCGGATGGCGTCCAATCGGCTGGTCAATCGTGCCGGTTTCGGTTTTGGGCGCTCCGTAAACCACGCCCAGGTATTCCCGGCGGGCGGTTTTGGCTTTCAGTTGGGCTTGCAGGTGCTGGTGGGCGCGGTCGGTTTTGGCGATCGCCAGTGCGCCGGTGGTGTCTTTGTCGAGCCGGTGGACTATTCCGGGACGCTGGACGCCGCCTATGCCGGCCAGGTTGGGACAGTGGGCGAGCAGGGCGTTGACAAGCGTGTCGCTTTCGTGTCCCGGTGCGGGGTGGACGACTAAACCTGCCGGTTTGTTGAGGATGAGCAGGTGCTCGTCTTCATAGAGGATGTCCAGGGGGATGTCGGCGGGTTCGAGTTCCAGGGGTTCAGCTGGGGGGATGGTGAGCTGGATGCGGTCGCCGGAAAGCACGGTGGCTTTTTTGGATGCGCAAATTTCCCCATTGACTTTTACGTTCCCTTGTGCTATGAGGTTTTGGATGCGCGAGCGGGAGAGGTCGCTGAGTTGGGCGGCGAGGTAGCGATCCAG
>CAZJNL010000678.1:0-3672 GCA_964546515.1 uncultured Oscillatoria sp. | reverse complement strand
ATAAAACCGGTTTATTAAGTTTATTTTTTCATACAATACCGGCGCTGTAAAGTGATATTCACCCCTAACCCGGAAGCACGGTGATGCTGCCCCGACAAAGCAGCTGGCTTTGGCTGAGGGTGAGTTCCGCGATATCAACTTCTGGCCCTAAATCCAGTTGGAAGTCATCCAGGCGGGGAGCGGGCACCCCGGGGGGCGTCTGGAAATGGGGGCGAACAAACTGCAGCTCGCGGTTTGCGCCCGACAAGCCGGTGCCCAAGACAAAAGGCAGCTCAATGCCGGTGGCAGACACCAAGATGCCGCTGAGGGTCAGCTGACCTGAGTCAATCTTAATCTGAGGGTTGCGCAAGGTGACCGGTTGCTCTGAAATCTTCCCAAAGACAGATGCCGGTTGCAGATTTTGGCACAAAAAGTCGATCAGGGCTAAACTAAGTAATGGCGCAGGCAGGGAAGCGTTGAGGTCGGCTTCATGTAACAGTAACTCTCCTGCGACCGGCACTGCTCGAAGCAGGCGCAGGGGCTTACCTTTGAGAACCTGACCGATATTGATGCCAATGCCGGTGGCGGTGAGTAGAAGTTGGCTCAGGTGCAGTCCTTGATAGACGGCACCCTTAGCGAAAAGGGAGACTGAGGGGATCGTACCTTGCAGGAGCTGGCGATCTCCGCCCTCGATTTTCACCTGTAAGTCTTCGACGCGCTCCACTTGCGATCGCAACCACAGCTGCACCGCCGGTGAGATCACCTTACTGATCAGGCGGCTCTGCCGGTCGGAACCGGCGGGTGAGGCAGCTTTGGCAGCAACTGCGGCTGAGAGATCGGCCTCTTGACCGTCGGGATTGGACTGCGGGGAATCAAGATCGAAAAGCATGTTCAATTTTCCTAAAAAATCAGCACCCTTGGCAATTTTGAGTCGCAAAATAGTAAATATACCGCAAGCATTCAGCGACCGCCGTCGCTCCTGCTGCCCAGTAGCTCTCTCAAGAGTCAGCGGTCAGTGGAAAAATAACTGCATAAAACACTCTGTGCCCCCACTTCAGATGTCGGGGGTTTTCCGGGGGGTGGGGGCCAGACGCGACAGCTGACAGTCTGACCTTCAGCGGCGGCTTGCAACATCTATAAAATAGTGACATTCTTGCAATTATCCTGATTCTTGTAATATTTGTAAATAATCGGGGCTGCCCTGAGGCCCCGATTAAGCCTAACCCTTATAGATTGGGAGTTGACGCTAACACCAGCATGGAGGAAAGACTGCAAAAAATCCTCTCTCAGTGGGGCATTGCCTCGCGCCGTCAAGCAGAGGAAATGATCCTTGACGGACGGGTGCGACTGAATGGCAGAGTGGTGCAGTTGGGGGAAAAAGCAAATCCAGACCGGGATCGGATTGAAGTCGATGGCGTACCCCTCAGGCGCACTGCGCCGCAGCCGGTGTATCTGTTGCTGAACAAACCGGCAGGGGTGGTGTCCACTTGCAGAGATCCCGCAGGGCGCAAGACCGTGCTGGATCTCCTGCCCGGGCCACTCCGCAGCGGTCAGGGCGTTCACCCGATTGGACGCTTAGATGCGGAATCCACAGGCGCATTACTGCTGACCAACGATGGGGAGCTGACGTTTGGCCTGACGCACCCCCGTCACGGCATTGCCAAAACCTATGAAGTGTTGGTGCGGGGGGCTCCTACAGCTGAGGCAATGCTTGCTTGGCGCAATGGCGTCATGCTCGACGGCAGAAAAACACTACCGGCTTCTGTCCGGGCTATCAAGCGGTATCCGGGCTCTCAGACGCTTTTGCAAGTAATTCTCGTTGAGGGCAGAAATCGACAGATTCGACGTGTCGCAGAGCAGTTAGGATATCCAGTGGTTAACCTGCACCGCACCGCTATTGGCCCAATTCAACTGCAACCGCCCGGAGAACCAATGTTGCCCAGCGGTCGAATCCGCCCCCTGAAAGACTTTGAGCTGAGGTTCTTACAAGCCCAACTCGATCTCACACCAGTAAATCTGCCAGCTGACATTGAGGATCGCACTTTATGAATATTGTCAAGAAGCGTAAGAAAAACAATATACGCAATTTTGAGCAAGAACGCGCAGAAAAGCTGTCAGAGCTGGGGGCTCGCCTGCGTCAGGTGCGCCTGGAGTTGAATTTGTCCCTGGAGGAAGTTTCGATGAGGACGATGATCGGGCCCAGGCACCTGCAGGCGATTGAGGAGGGCCAGCTGCAACATCTGCCCGAGCCGATCTACATTCAGGGATTTATTCGGCGCTTTGCCAACGCGCTGGGGTTGAACGGGGCGGAGTTGGCGAGTGATTTTCCTATCGAATCGAATCAGCGATTGCTCAACTATTCCTGGATAAATTTGCCATCGGCGCAATTGCGACCGATTCATCTTTATCTGCTGTACATCGCGGTAATTATGTGTTCTGTGCAAAGTCTGTCGAACACGCTCAACCGTTCCGCAATGCAGGCGAGTAGCCTCGACATCGAGCCGCCACCGGCCAGCCAGCCGGTTCAGCAAAAGCAGCCACGACCGGCTCCCAGTCTGGCTAAGTTAACCACTGGGGGATCTCCGACTCCCAGTACCGCAAGCGGAGCCGTGCGGGTTGGCCTGACCTTAAAGGCGGAGTCTTGGATCGAGGTTGTGGCAGACGGCAAAACCCAGTTTGAGGGCGTTCTCCCAAAGGGAACTAAGAGAACGTGGGAGGCCAAGGAGGAACTGTTCCTGCGGGCCGGCAATGCCGGTGGCGTGCTCGTGGCTGTTAATGACGGACAAGCCAAGGAAATGGGAGCCCCCGGGGAGGTGGAAGAGGTCACTGTTAAAGCCAATCCTCAATCTTAAGTCAGTGCGCAGTGGCTTCCCTGTGCCACAGCAGTTGCCAGTCGAGCCGGCGGGGGCGGGGAAAGTGAACAATCTTCGCTGTCTGAGAAATATCTCTGGTGAACCCGCCCCTACTAGCAACCAAAGTCTCTCACAGATGTCTCTGGTGAACCGGCCCCTACTTTTGAACGCCACCAGCTGTCATGTCAAGTGGCGCGGCCAAAGGTTTCCGTCATGTTTTTCAGGCGATGGCGCACCTCGTGCGTCAAAGCGTCATACCCGTATCGCCAGTTCCAATTGCCCTCCGCTTTTCCGGGAGTGTTCATCCGAGCTGAGCTCCCCAACCCTAAAATATCCTGTAGGGGAATAATCGCCTGATTCGCCACAGAAGAAAGCGCCAGCCGGATTAAATCCCAGTGAATGCCATCCGGACTGACCTGTCCCAAATACGCCATCACTCCCTGCCGTTCCTGTTCGGAAAGCTGACTGAACCAGCCAACTGTGGTGTCGTTGTCGTGGGTGCCGGTGTAAACCAGACAGTTGCGCTCGTAATAATTAAAAGGCAAATAGGGATTCTCGCAGCCTGAGCCAAAGGCAAAGTGCAAAATCTTCATCCCCGGAAACTCGAACTTATCGCGCAGCGCTTCTACCTCCGGGGTAATGATTCCCAAATCCTCGGCGAGCACCGGCAGCTTGCCCAGCTTTTTGTTGAGCGTCTCAAAGAAAGCCTCTCCCGGTGCCTTAACCCACTTGCCCTTAATGGCAGTGGTTTCGCCTTGACGGACAGACCAGAACGCCTCGAACCCCCGGAAGTGGTCGATGCGAATGATGTCTACATAATTGAGCATCGACTGGAAGCGCC
>CAZJNL010000677.1:0-3674 GCA_964546515.1 uncultured Oscillatoria sp. | reverse complement strand
TAACCTCCCAACTCGACGCTCCAGAGAAATTCGTCAAATTCTTCTTGCACTTGCAGGGCTTTTTCTAACCAAGTTTGGATTTGGGCCGGGATTTGGGCCGGGATTTGGGGATTTGGGGATTTGGAGGTGTTCAGGGAAGCTTGATGCAAATCGAGGAGGGCTTTGATGAAGAGGGCGTAGTCTTCGGACTGGGCGGTGATGGCGGGCTGGCCATCGTAGTTGAGCCGGTGGAAGCGTCCGGAAACCCACTGGTTATCGAGGATGAAGTTGGCGGCTTTTGCGGCGAGTTCTAGGTATTCTGGCCGGTTAAGGACGGCACCGGCTCTGGCCAGACCTGAAATTGTCAGGCTGTTCCAGGCGACTATCATTTTGGTGTCGGTGACGGGGGGGATGCGACCGGCCCAGTTGCCGGTTTTGGCTTCCTGGTTGTTGCGTGCGGGGGGGAAGGTTTCCAGGGATGCCGGTGGTGCGCCGTAGCGGGCTTCAAAGAGTTTGGCTAGGGCTGTTTCTATGGACTGCGAGAGTGGGCCGGTGTCGCGCCGCTGCAAGACGTTGCGCCCCTCGAAGTTGCCACCGGCTGTGACGGTGAAGGCAACTTCTAGTTCTGCGAGTTCTTCGGGCGAGAGCAACTGTTGCAGTTCGCTGTAACTCCAAACGTAGAAAGCGCCTTCCTCGGGTTCGGCGGCGTCTGGGTGAGTGAAGTTGTCGGCGTCTTGGGCGGCGTAGAAGTAGCCGGCGGGGGCGGTCATTTCTCGCTTGAGCCACTGCACGGTGCCTGCGATCGCCCGCTCGAAAGCCTGCTCGCGGACTCCCGCGCCCCACAAATTGGCGAGATATTCCAGAATTTGCCCGTTGTCGTAGAGCATTTTCTCGAAGTGGGGGACTGTCCAAGTGGGGTCTACGGTGTAGCGGTGAAAGCCGCCGCCGGTATGATCGTAAATGCCGCCTAAGGCGAGAAGCACTCCGCGCTGGGTGCTGGCGGTTTTGGGGTCGTGTTTGAATTCCAGGTTGAACCGGCTGGCTCGCAGGGCGACTTCTGCGTAGGGTATCATCGGGAAGCTGGGGCCGTGTCCGAAGGTGGAAATGATGCCGGTGCTGGTTTCCAGCCCCCGCTGCAGCAAGTCGTCGCTCAGTTGCGATGCGGGAAGTGCGGCTGAGTGCTGGAGGTTGGCGAGGATTTCTTCTTTGACGGATTGCAGTTTGGTTTTTTCTCGGTCGTAGAACCGGCGAATGGCTTGCAGGACTTGCAAAAAGCCCGGTCGTCCGTAGCGGGGTTCGACGGGAAAGTAGGTTCCGCCATAGAAGGGGACGCGATCGTCGGGGGAGAGGAAGATGTTGAGGGGCCATCCGCCTTGACCTGTGATCATTTGTAGGGCTTGCATGTAGATGCTGTCAAGGTCGGGGCGTTCTTCCCGATCGACTTTGATGGGGAGGAAGTTGGCGTTCATGTACTGGGCGATGTCTGGATCGCAGAAGGCTTCTCCTTCCATGACGGTGCACCAGTGGCAGCTGGAGTAGCCTATGGAGAGGAAGATGGGTTTGTTGTCGCGGCGGGCGGTTTCTAGGGCTTCGTCGCACCAAGGCCACCAGTCTATGGGGTTTTCGGCGTGTTTGCGCAGGTAGAGGCTTTGGGTTTGGGCGAGGCGATTTGGCATGATGGTTGCTGGAATAGGGCTAGATAGATGGTTTTCCCCTTCTGTCAGTCTAGCGCGGTGGGGGAAGGGGATTTTTAGGTTTGTTGTGTCTGGGGGTTTAATAATGAACCGCCAAGACGCCAAGTACGCCAACAAGGAAGAGGATATAGGAAGAGGGATGGAACAATTAATGCGGGCAATTGACCGGAGATGAGATTGGGGGCGTGGGATGGGAGCTTTTGTGGGGTGTGACCTTTGGCGAGTTGATATGGGGTCAATCCCGACCATGCGCCTGGAGCGAGCCGGAGAGAGGCGAGGTAATATTACGTCTGATTGATTTATATTAATAATGAACCGCCGCCGTGAAGGGACGCCAATAAGGAAGAGGACAGAGGAAGAGGGATAGAAAAATTAATGCGGGCAATTGACCGGAGATGATATCAGAGGCGTGCGATGGGAGCTTTTGTGGGGTGTTACCCTTCATGGAGAGCGCCAACAGCATCCCCAAGGGGAGAGGGGGAAAGGGCCAGTAGCGTTCCCCAAGGGGAACGCACCCTACCTGTCATTCATTAGACTTTTTGCATAAATTATAAATTTAATATAAAAACAAATTATATAATAGCGGCACACCGGCAAGGGCTGCGGATTGATTGCCGCACCGGCAGCCTCTGCCTTGTGGCATGTTTCGCAATTAGTGAGGATTATTGAGAATGGCCGCTGAATTTGAGATTGGTGCCTTGAGTGGCACTCGAACCTTTAATGAGTTCGTGGGCAATACTGACCCAAAGGATTTCTACCGTTTCACCTTGGGCAGTCCCAACGATTTTAACCTGGTTCTGAGTGGCATAAGTCAAAATGCTTCCGCTGGCGTCACCCTCTATCAAGACGAAAACAACAACGGTGAGGCTGATTCTGGTGAGGGGATTACCAGTAAAAGCGGTAATAGTACCTTAGAAGCTTCAATTTTTGGCCCCTTAAATCCAGGCACCTACTTGGTAGAGGTCAACAATTCATATAGCAATGATACCCGATACACTCTGAGCTTGTCTGCTACCCCAAGTGCGGGAGACACAGCTGGTAACACTTGGCAAGAGGGTCGGGACATGGGCTTGCTGAGTGGGTTTAGCAGTTTCAATGAATTTCTCGGCGATCTTGACAACAATGACTACTACCGCTTCAGCCTCGACAGTGTTACTGAGTTCAATCTGTCCTTGAGTGGTCTGACCGACTCTGCTTCTGTGGAACTATATGTGGGCCTAAACAATAACGGTCAGATTGAGCGGGGCAATTCTATTACCAGTTCATCCGGTTATAGCAATTCAGAAGCGTTACTTAAGCGCACGTTAGGGCCAGGTACTTACTTTTTAAAAGTTTCCACAGGTTATTCTGAGTCTAACACCGGCTACCCCCTCACCCTGTCTGTTCTAGAAGACTCGCCAATTCTCCCCACTGAACAGCTTAATTTTTTTGGTGGCTTAGTCTTTTCAGCAACTGCGAACGCTGCCCGGGGAGAGATTTTAACCTTAATTCTTGGCAATGACACGACTCAGCTGGCTTCTGATACAATGAATCAATACGCCGGGGGTGTGCTTGCTCTGGAGGGCAATGATTCAGTCACCGGCTCAGATGCGAATGATATCATCTATGGGAACGCCGGCCCGGATGTGCTGACCGGAAATGCCGGCAGCGATATGATACAAGGGGGGAAGGCGATTTGGGTTCTGAGACGCTCACTGGCGGAAATGGGGCGGATACGTTTATCCTGAGAACGGATACGGAAGCGGGACAGCGGGATGCTAATTTGGCAGACGGAAAAGCTGATTTTGCAGCCGGTGACGGGATTTGCGTTGCCGGCAATATTAATCTAACGGATATCCGGTTTATTGCTTCGGGTGCGGACACGATAATTCAGCTATCGACCGGCGATATTGTGGGGCTGGTGCTGAATGCTGCGCCGGGAAGTGTTCAAAGTGCCACTTTCACTGCCGGTGCGGCGGATTCTGCCTTGCTGATGTAGAGGTAGGGTGCGTTCCGTGTGCT
>CAZJNL010000676.1:0-3694 GCA_964546515.1 uncultured Oscillatoria sp. | reverse complement strand
GGGGGGATCTAACTGTACTCCACCCAAGTGAAAACTGCTATAGATGCCCTGAATCAGACGCGATCAATTAGACGCGATGAATCAGACGCAATAAATGAGACGCGATAAATCGCGTCTCTACAAGAAGCAAGCCCGCAACTGCGGGCTTTTTTTTACCTGAATTCGTCTCTAGCACTAGCCAAACTGGTTAGGACATTAGACATTGAGGTACGGCGTTAGCGGAGCGGCGCGTAAGCGCTACGCCTTACCTACGGATATACCCCGCAGGACAGGCATCTTGCCTGTCCCAATATCCGGAAGAGCGAGTTCGCCCTACTGAGAAACCTCGGAAGGAGGGGGAACAATTTCCAAACCGTATTTTGGAGCGGCTGCAAAAATTTTTTCCAGGTCTGAGCGAGTGACAGGAGGGGGCGGAGAAGACGGACTTTCCAGCTGCTGGCCCACTTCCGCAAAAGACTTCTCCAGCCCCGCTGGGATAACCCAGCACAGCATTCTTGCCGGCGTCGCTCCAATGTTTGTCAGCCGGTGCAGCTGTCCTCTTGGAGAGTGGAGAAACGTGCCGGCGGTGGCAACGAGGGTTTGTTCATCGAGCTGGAACTCGACTTCCCCCTCCTGAATGTAGAAGGCTTCGTCTTCCCGGTGGTGGGTGTGGGGTGGCGCTCCGCACTGCGGTGGAACCACCAACTCAAATAGGGCATAGGCTTCACCAGTATTTTCACCTACGGCCTTGAAAGTGAAGGAGACACCGGCTACCGAGTATGAGGGGCCTTCGCCGGACTGCAATAGCACGCCGTTTTGATTGACTGTCATTGCGATTTTACTGTTGAGAGATTAAGTATGTCAGCCTAATAGACACAGCCAGATAAATAGATGATAAACTTATTCCAACTCTCCAGGCCGCTAATTTTTACCGCTTCACAAAAATTTACCTGACCGGCTGTCTTTGGGTGCCTTTCCAGGGGCAACCCACCCTCCTTGCGACCGGCAGCCGGTGCGGTCGCACCCGGGAATCTTACGGCTGCCAGATAGAGCTACAATCAAAACAGTACAGGGAGCAACCCAAAACTAGCCATAACTGGATTCGCTCCCAAGAGATTCTGAGTATTGCAAAATTTTATATGTCGCCAGATAACCAGACACTGCTGCACTTCGCCAAAGCCGCTCGACTGCTCGTTGAATTCAAACAAGGGATAGATAAAACTGCTTTTCTCAACGATGTGAAAAAGCAATCAGCCATACTGTATCAGTTTGTGATTTTAGGCGAAGCTGTTAAACGCCTTTCCCAGGAGTTCCGCGACCGGCACCCAGAAATCCCCTGGTCGTCGATTGCCGAAATGGGGGACAAGCTGATCTGCGCTTCCAACCGGGTTAATCTCGAGCGGGTTTGGGATATGGCTGAGTCAGACGTTCCCAATTTTCTGGCGGCGATTGAACCGCTGCAGCGGGCGCAGGAGGCGTGAAGTGGTGCCCTCCTGTGAGGACATCAGCCCTCGATCGGGCTAAACGTGCGGACATTGAGGATAGCCCCTCAGTCTAGCGCAAAATGGCACCCGCAGGGTGCGCTATTACCGCACCCTACAGAGTATTAATGCTTAATCGGCCCGGTCGAACTCTCCCGAATGTAAAGTTTTCTTGGTAAAAGTTCGAGAAAAATTAAAGGTTTTGACTTTTTCGCTCGGTTTTCGGTATCGCCCTATACAATATTACTCAGAAGTAGAGCTTTCTCGTGTTTCGGCAAGCCGTTTCTGACGCTGTCCGCAACTGTCTACGCCCAGATGCTGGGCGAACGCCTCGAAAAGTACAAGGTGCCGGTGTACCTGGTGAATACCGGCTGGTCAGGCGGGCCCTATGGCGTCGGCAGCCGCATTCCTATAAAATATACGCGGGCGATGGTGAGTGCGGCGCTCAATGGCCATTTGGATGCTGTGCAGTTCCACCCCCATCCTATATTTAAGATATAGGTGCCGGAGGCGGTGCCGGGGGTGCCCGGGGAAATCCTAGCCAAGGCAGACTTGGAGCGATAAAGAAGCTTATGACCGGCAGGGTGAGGATCGGGCGCGGCGGTTTGTGGACAACTTCAAGCAGTTTAAGAGCGCTTGCCTGGATATTGTCGAAGCCGGTGCAGCCGCGCTCGGCGTGCTGTCTGATGGAAGTTTGATATCAAATCCGGTTGATCTCGCCTAACCCCCCCTGCCCCCTCCCGGTGGGGTGCGTTAATAGCGCACCCTACTTTGAAAGAAACTAAAACTTTCCTAAAGGCTTCTCGCTGAAGCCAATCGCGACAAAAGCTTTACCCTGACTTGCTTTGCAGGCACTTGGGCTTGGTTTTGACCGAAAGCAGTGAAGGTATCATTCTTTATGACTGCTTCCTCCCTGACAGCTGTATGCCGTACCGCCACAGCTGAGGCGAGGTTATTGCCAGACAAAACGGACAGCATTCTTTGCCGACTCTGCTGCAGGTGTTAGACTGTCTGTTTCAAAGGTAGGGGCTGTCAAAAAAAACCAAAAGGAGTTTGTTTCATGGCAACCGTCAAGGTAGGCATCAATGGATTTGGTCGCATCGGGCGACTGGTGTTCCGCGCCGGACTCGATCGCCCAGAAATCGAGTTTTGCTGCATTAACGACCTAGTGCCACCAGAAAGTATCGCTTATTTGTTGAAGTACGACTCAACGCACGGTCGTTTCAAAGGCACCGTTGAAGCCAAAGAAGACGGGATTGTGGTCAACGGTAAGTTTATCCCCGTGGTGTCAGTCAAAAACCCAGAGGAACTGCCTTGGAGTAAATACGGCGCGGAGTATGTGGTTGAGTCTACCGGTTTGTTTACCGATTATGAAGGGGCCTCAAAGCACCTGAAGGCGGGAGCGAAACGGGTAGTTATCTCCGCTCCCACGAAAGAAAAAGACCCCGAAAAAGTGCCAACTCTGCTGGTGGGCGTCAACCATCACACATACGACCCCAGCAAGCACACCGTCGTTTCCAACGCCAGCTGCACAACGAACTGTCTCGCTCCTATTGCTAAAGTGATTCACGAAAACTTTGGCATGGCGGAGGGGCTGATGACCACTGTCCACGCTATGACTGCCACGCAGCCGACAGTGGACGGGCCCAGTAAAAAAGACTTGCGAGGCGGGCGCGGCGCTCCTCAGAATATCATCCCCGCTTCCACCGGCGCTGCCAAAGCTGTTACTCTGGTATTGCCGGAACTGAAAGGCAAGCTCACCGGCATGGCATTGCGCGTGCCAACTCCAGATGTGTCGGTGGTGGATCTGACTTTCCGCACTGAAAAGGCAACCAGCTACAAAGAAATTTGTGCTGTTATGAAGGCGGCATCGGAAGGGGAGCTGAAAGGGATTCTGGGATATACCGAAGACGATGTGGTTTCCTCAGACTTCACGGGAGACTCTCATTCTAGCATTTTTGATGCCGGTGCGGGAATTGAGTTAAACTCCAATTTCTTCAAAGTCGTCGCTTGGTACGACAATGAGTGGGGCTATTCGACGCGCATGACCGACCTGATTCTGGCGATGGCGGCTAAGGGTTAGTGTCGCGAAGTTTTCGTCACCTGGGAGATGAGGCTTAGCTGTAATTTGCCCTCCTGGTGGCGAAAATTTTAGGGTAATTTCGTCAAGGTGCTGTTGCGATGAAGTGAGCGCGATTATAAGTGAACTGGCAAAAATAAACGGAACATCAAGA
>CAZJNL010000675.1:0-3696 GCA_964546515.1 uncultured Oscillatoria sp. | reverse complement strand
CATCGTGACCGAAAGGCAAGTCAGAGACAACCGGAATGCCCAAGTCGCCCAAGCGCGAGCGCAGCACCTCCTCCACGGTAAAGCTAGGAATATTTTTGGGAGGATCGCACTGGCTAAAGCGACCGAGGGCAATTCCCCGCACTCCTTTGAACGCACCCATCAGCCGCCACTGCGTCAGCATCCGGTCAATGCGGTAAGGAGCCTCGGAAACATCCTCCAGCGCCAGAATTGCACCCTCGAAGGGGGGTTGCACCGGCGTAGAGAGCAGGTGCGTGGCCACAGTCAGATTGGCCGGCAGCAGATACCCGCTGGCGGTTCCGCCCCCCCAGCCTGTACCTTGCAAAGGTTGCAGAGGGCGACCTTCTACCCAGTCGAACAGCCGCCCCTGGGAACGAGCAGGCTCAGCTGCCAGCGTCGTCAGCAGGGGCCCGTGAACGCCTGAAACGCCCAGATTGCTCAGACTCCACAGCAGACTGGTGATGTCAGAAAAGCCAATTAGCCATTTGGCCGGTGCCGGTGGCCAAGTCCAATTTTCCAGAAGCCGAGCGCCGCCGTAACCGCCCCTAGCGCAGAGGATACCGCGACACTCCGGGTCATTCCAGGCGGAAGCCAGCCCGTCGCGCCGGCTCTCATCCGTTCCTGCCAAATAGCCCCACCGACTGTCAAAACCGGGGCACAGTTCCACGCGATAGCCGCGCTTTCGCCAAATTTCGACGCCTTTGTCAAAAGCATCCAATTCTCGCAGACAACCGCTCGGAGCAATGACTCGCAGCAGGTCGCCCGGTTTCAGGGGTGGTGGTGGCTGGCAGAGCTGAAATTTTGCATTCATACCATAAAATCGATTATTTGTCAAGAAGCTGGCGAGACGGCATAGGACAGGCGTCCCGCCTGTCCAGGTGCCGGCGTAGGACAGGCGTCCCGCCTCTCCTTAGGGGGTGGGGTTAATCCTTGGCAAGAATATCTCGGAACCACTGTTCCACGCGCTCGCCCATCGCCGGCAAAGAATATTCCTCCTCAGCTTGCCGCCGGCAGGCGTGCCGGTCAATCTGATCGAGGCGTCCAATAGCCTCCACCAGCCCATCAACACTGTCCGGCTCCACCAAAAAGCCGGTTTTGCCATCCCGGACAATTTCACTCAGCCCGCCGCGCCGGTGGGCAATCACCGGCACCCCGCAAGCGAGCGCCTCAATCGCCACATTCCCAAACGCTTCCACCCAGCGGGGCGTCACCAGGAGCGCCTGACACTGGCCCAGTTCCTGTTGCAGTTCCGTTGTTGGCAAAAATCCGGCATATTCCACCGGCGCGTCCGGGTAATCTTGACAAATCTGCCGCCAATATGCCTCATCCTGCATCTTGCCGAAAATTTTCAGAGGAATGCCGGTGAATTTTGCGGCGGCGAAGGCATCTTCCAGACCCTTTTCTGGGGCAATTCGGCCCACCCATGCCAAGCAGTTACCTGGCTCACCACAGAACTGATAAATCGACAGTTCCATGCCATTAATCAGAACGAGCAACCGATCTGCAAAGGCAAAACTTGCCGCCTGGGTACGACCGTGAACCCCAATCGTACCTGGAAACTTGGTTGCTACCCGTTCAATCATTTCATCCATTGCATCCGTTAAAGATCCCATACTGATTAGATGGGATCTCGGAGTGGTAAAAAAGGGCGTCAGGTACAGCGGCAACCAATCGTAGGCAAAATTAACAATCACATCGAACTCGGCTTGAACTTGGCGAGCGTAATCCCACATATTAGCCAGCACAGAATTTGCCGGCACGAGAATCGGGTCAGTGCGGAGCTGATTTTGGGCTGGCGTCTGGAGTTCTCCCGCAATCTCAACGACTGGAATTTCCGGAAGAACAGACCCTTGGGGAGCCACAATTTTTAAAGTATGGCCTCGCCGGAGCATCTCTTTGGCGATGTTACTTAGGGTCAGCTCTACTCTACCCCCCAGTCCAGAACCGAGTCAGCCTACAGGAGTTGAGAGCAACAGGAGTTTCATTGTTAGCTGGGTCAGTGAATATCTAACATTTAACACTTTTAGGGAGCGCAATTATATCGTGTCCGGCAGCGCCGGTATTGTAAAGACGCGATTAGAGACGCGATTTATCGCGTCTCTACAAGAGATTTGCAATAACGATGCCACCGGACTTGATATTATATATCCGCGCCCGCCTTCCGGTGGATTCCCCGAATTTGACAAAGCAGTTTTTGGGTGCTAGTGCGCAGTGGGCGCATTGCTTTTCGGGTTCGCCCAATAGCTGACGCACCCATTCTTTAGCAGCAAAAAAGAACCTGAAATAAAAGTTCGCACCCGCACCAGAGCACTCCCTAAAATCCCCTAACCTTCCCAAGGGGATTTGTCGGGTGAACTGTCCGAATTGGGCAAATTCGGTCGATTTTCCGCACCGGGCGGGGTGCGAATGCGCTCTAACAGGCCAAAAGCCCAGCGAGCTGTTTCCCGCACTTCCGGATCTGAGTCGTCAGCCGCGTGGCGCAACAGCTGGCTGATTTGAGCGAGTGAATCATAAATGCGCGTCAAGTCGCGAATCGCATTTTTGCGCACCTCAGGGTTGTCATCTTGCAGCGAGATAGCCAAAGCCCGACTCATCGGCGTCAGGGTGCGGGTGCCAATTTCCGACAGCGCCGCCAAAATTAAGCCGCGCTGCTTGGAATCTGAATCAATCATCAAATTCACCAAAGGCTGCACCGCCCGCGAATCTCCTCGCTGTCCCAGATCCCAGATAGCTTTGCGCCGCTTGGCTGGATCTGGGGAGCGCAACTCTTTGATCAGTTCATCAATAATATCAATCTTGGCGAGGCGAGTTGTTTCTCTGACAGCCATTGCGTCCGGCGGCGGGGCGGCGGGCGGTTTTTCCTCCTTCTTGGGCGGGACGACGCTCAAAGCCGAGTCACGGGAGCCGTTGCTCTCAGAGTGCTGCTCTCGCGTGGCTGAATTGCCATCTGTCCCTTGGGGGCTGGCATTTTCAGACTCCTCTGGGTCGGCTGACTCGGAGAGGCTTTCTGGCTCTAAATCCTCGTCGCTGTCGCCAGAACGCATCAGGAAGTAGAACAGCCCGCCGGCAATTGCAACGACAGCCACTGCCCCCAAGCCCAGCAACACCCACTTGATGGGAAAACCGGATTTCTTCTCCGATGTCTTGGGGGTTGGGGCGGTTTGAGTCTGAGCGAGAAGGGTGGCTTGTCGAGCGGGCAAATTCGCAACTTTGTGCGGTTGCTCCTCGGTTTTTGCTGCGACAGTGGGGTCTTTGTCTAAACCGGCTGACCCACTGGCTTGTGGGTAAGGTAAATTTCGCGTCTGTGCAATTAAGTTGTTTGTTGCCACCGGCACGGGCGTCCTCCAACCTGCCTCTGCCCGGGTTGAGTGAGTGAATCCTCTGGCGGCGCTGGGGAAAACAGCAAGGCAACTAGCGCAGGTAAGGAGCAACACAGTGGAGCGGTGGGGCACCATAATTTAAATGCAGGGGTGGGAAACTGAACTAGCGCGTCGATCACGGTTGAATTGAGCTAGTTTAATCCTATCCGCTGTGCGCCTGACAAGCTCGGCGCAGAGGGCAAACTCTGATTCCCGCCACTGCCACGAAATGTTATATTTCCGGCTCGGATTCCCTGACGCGGACTTCCACCGGCACTTCCAGCAGCTTGCTTTGGGACTGTTGCAACAGCCGCCCACT
>CAZJNL010000674.1:0-3705 GCA_964546515.1 uncultured Oscillatoria sp. | reverse complement strand
GCCCCCGTGGGGTCTTGGGTGTTTTGGTTTTTGTGTTTTGGGGGTTGGGGGTTTGGGCCAAGGAGTGGGGGGTTAGGCGTGAGATGCCGGTGGGAAAATCTCCTGCCTTATTAGCTTAGCGGTTTTTAGCCGCCTGCAGGGGGCGCGACCGGCGGCAAGCTTATTGCATTTTATAGATTTTTGTAAAGTTCCTTAAAAGAAATGAGTGCCGGTCGGGTAAAATCGAAAACGGATTTTTCCGCGCAGCTGTCGTGTCAGTTAGGACAAAGAGGAAGGAGAAATGGACTTTTTAACGAATTTTGTCGGCAACGCCAACTTGGAACCCATATTTCAGCTGACCTTCGTGGCGCTGATCATGCTTTCTGGCCCTGTGGTCATCTTTTTGCTGGCGGCTCGCGGCGGCGATATGTAGTCAGCTGCCTGGAATCTCTGGCTGCCGGCGGGCCTTTTCGGAAACTGGCCCTACAGACCGGGATGGAGCAGTCGCACAGGCGACTGTTTTTTTTGGCAATCTGTCAGGAAACGGCAGCGGGTTGTGAGAGGCTTTAGCCTGGAGCCTCTGACTGCGAGCGGGTTCTTGTCGCTGTTCGCCGTGGCAGTGTTCACCGGCCACGACGCACCGGGCTCTGTGTCCCACAGTCAGCCGCACTGGTGGCGATTCGCTTGACCTCCCGGCTAGGTGCCGGACAGAATCAGCCCTTGTAGCGCTGCAGTTTCCCGAGTTTAAACAATTTGTTACATTTGAGGAAGAATTTTTTCGGGTATCGTTACGCTCTATCTTTAAGTGGACAATCCGCACGCTTACCTGTAGGAACGCATCATTATGAGCCAACCCGCCTCACCTTCCCAAGCTTCAGAGCAGCCGACCTCCGCAACGGTGCCCCCACCTGTGCCGGCGTCAGCCGAACCCCAACCGAGTTATGTGAAGTTGGCCATGCGCAACATGGTGCGCAAGCGGGGCACATCCCTGAAGCATTTCGCCCTCACCACCACAGGTCTGCTGGCTGTTCTAGTCGGGCTGGCCTACTTAACTCGTTAAGCGGGGAACAATATTGCATGGGAACCGCAAGCTTGCAAGTCGAAGTCAGTGTGCAGGACTGTTTCGAGGCGGACGTTTCTGGCCAATCTCTGGTGACGGCTTATACCGCAATACCCGCTGAAACCTGGCAGAATTGGTTCGAGCAGTGGCTAGAAATCCTGCATGGGGAGCTGCCACCGGAGCGGGCCCTAGAACTGAGCCTGCGCCTGACCGGCGATGCTGAAATTCAAGCTCTCAACGCCCAGTACCGTCACCAAAATAAACCAACCGATGTGTTAGCGTTCGCTGCTTTGGAGGTACACTATCCTCAGCCGGCAGAGGAACTCGACGAGGAGCCTGTGTATCTGGGTGATATCGCAATTTCGGTAGAGACGGCCTGCCGGCAAGCCCTCGATCGGGGGCACAGCTTGCAGACTGAGCTGGCATGGCTGGCAGCCCACGGACTGCTGCATCTCTTAGGCTGGGACCACCCGGATTCAGACAGCCTGACTCCCATGCTCAACCAGCAAGCAACTTTACTGCACGCAGTTGGTCTATTGACTGAAGAGGAAATAGAAATGCACTCTTAAGAGTGCGGGGTGCAGGAGTGGTTAGCACGATCACCGGTCTCAAGTGCGTTCATCTTACCGATTATGCAGTTAAATAAACGGCCTATCTCGTCCGCTACCGCTAAATCCTTCGGCAACAAGCCTTTATCTTCCAGTGTTCTGCCCATGACAAAAGACGGTTCGACAGCACCCGCAAATGGCGCGAGTCAGGTGGTGGAACGCAAGCGGCTGCTGTCCTGGCGGGTTGCCCCCAATTTGTTCCTCAGTTTCAAATATGCCTGGGCCGGCCTCAGCTACGCCTTCAACACGCAGCGGAACTTTCGCATCCACCTCTCAATTGGCGCTCTGGCCATTGGCCTGGGCGTTTTTTTGCGCCTGCCGGCGGTGGAAATGACGGTGATTGGGCTGACGATTGGGGCGGTGCTGGCGATGGAATTGCTGAATACGGCGATTGAATCGGTAGTTGACTTAACGGTTAAGCAGACTTACCACGAACTCGCTAAAATTGCAAAGGACTGTGCTGCTGGGGCAGTTCTGGTTTCCGCCTTTGCCGCTGTGTTAGTGGCCTGCTCCCTCCTGCTGCCCCCACTGCTAGCCAAGGTTTCAGCAATTAGCTTTTAGCAATTAGCGATTAGCTGAAGCCGCGAATTGGTCGGGCAATTGCTAATAGCTAAAGGAGTGTCAGCTTTGATTATTGTTATCGATAACTACGACAGCTTCACCTACAACCTGGTGCAGTATCTGGGAGAGCTAGGCGCTGAATTGCCGGTGGCAGCTGAAATTCAGGTTTACCGCAATGACCAAATCTCCCTGGAGGAGATCCGCGCCTCTGGGGCGGCTGCGGTGGTGATTTCCCCCGGGCCCAAACGCCCAGAAGATGCCGGCATTTCTCTCGATTTGATTAGAGAGCTGGGCCCGACACTGCCGATTCTCGGCGTCTGCTTGGGGCATCAAAGTATTGGTCAAGTGTTTGGTGGCCAGATTGTCTCTGCCCCAGAACTCATGCACGGCAAAACTTCTCAGGTGCACCACACCGGCGTCGGGGTTTTCCGGGGATTGGAATCTCCCCTGACTGCTACCCGCTATCACAGTTTGGTGATTGACCGGCAAACTTGCCCAGAAGTGCTGGAAATTACCGCCTGGGTTGATGACGGTACTATTATGGGCGTGCGCCACCGGGACTACCCTCACATCGAAGGCGTGCAATTTCACCCAGAAAGTATTCTCACCAGTTCTGGCAAGCAATTGCTGCGGAATTTCCTAGAACAGCTGTAGGGAGATTTGTTAATTGTTAATTGTTAATGGGCGGCTCGGTTGCGAGCGATAATTAACAATTGACTGTAAATAATGATAAATTATTGATGATGAAGCGGCGACAGTTGATGCGCTACGTCCCGATGGGTGTGTGTGCGGCTCTAGCAACTAGCTTGAGTGCCGGCACTCAGCCATCTCGGGCGCAAACCAGTGACTCCCTTTCTGTTCAGTGGTTGGGTCACACTTGCTTTTTGTTTGCCGGTGGCGGAGAGCGGGTATTGGTCAATCCCTTTAAACCGCTGGGCTGCACAGCGGGATATCGCCCTCCTAATGTTGCTGCAGATTTGGTGTTGATTAGCTCCCAGCTGCTGGATGAAGGAGCGCTAGAAGTCGTGCCCGGAAATCCGAGACTGCTGTACGAAGCGGGCGTTTATCAGTTGGGCGGTAAGTCGATCCAGGGCATTCAGATAGCCCACGATCGTGAGGGCGGGCGGCGATTTGGTATCAATGTGGTTTGGAAATGGACGCAAGGGGGAATTAATATTGTACACTTGGGGGGAGCTGCTGCACCGATTAGTATTGAGCAAAAAATATTGATGGGGCGTCCCGATTTGCTGCTGCTGCCGGTGGGCGGGGGTGCCAAAGCCTACACGCCTCAAGAAGCTAAGCAAGCTATGCAAGTCCTCAATCCCAAGCTGGTCATTCCCACCCATTACCGCAATCAAGCTGCTGATGCGAATAACTGCGATCTTGCTCCTGTAGATGAATTCCTGAGTTTGGTTAATAAGGCTTCGATTCGCCCCATTAATAGTGATACTATGACGCTCAGTCCTGCTGATTTGCCTGCAGAGGGGCCGGTGATTT
>CAZJNL010000673.1:3489-3707 GCA_964546515.1 uncultured Oscillatoria sp. | reverse complement strand
TTAAAAAGGGGGGCGCAAGAGAATGTCCTCCCCCTTTTGTAGGGGCGCGTCCCGCCGGCAGCCGGCATTGGGGGGGATCTCGCCTGACTGACTGGTAAGTAGCAACTTGAGTTAAGTTAATAATGCTGCTTGTAATCGAAAGTCGGCAGAGCCGACAGAGCAACGTTCCCAGCCGGAGGCTGGGAACGAGGGACGAAAGATTCGTGTTCCCCCCCTTG
>CAZJNL010000673.1:0-3479 GCA_964546515.1 uncultured Oscillatoria sp. | reverse complement strand
CGGGGTTGCGGCCTTGCTCACTATTCTTCCTGCTCCCCCCCTCTTTGTGGGGGGGGGCCGGGGGCCCCCCCGCCCCTGACTCACTTGTAAGTAGCAACTCGGGTTACTTCGCCTAGCTAGGAGGTGATGCCGGTGCTGGCACCGCCGGGTTTTTAGGGAACCCTGGGAGCCGCCTCAAATTGTAAACAAAGGCGCGATCGTACAGCCGCAACTGCTTTATGGGAGCGCCAGAAGAGCTGTAGCAAGTCGCTCCCACCGCAGCGTCCGCTGTCTTCAGCTCTGCCGGTGCCGGATTGGGGCTGACTTTGAGTAAATTAATCAGCTGTGCTAGCCGGTAATAGCAAACAGCCCTCCCCCGCTTGTCCTTACTGACCTTCTTCAGATCCGCCTCTGTTACCGCTAGGTCATCCTTTGTTACTTCCTTGCCTTTTTTGCTCACTATTTTATCCTCGATTTCCAAGATAGCGCCCTCTTTAAAATAACTCAGAGCCTCAAGCAAATCTTTTTTATCAGCCTCATCAATGCTGGCTTTGGCCAAGTCTACTTTGCTCCATTGAACAATGCCAAAGTTGGTGTTAATTTCTGATTGCATTTTCAACTGCATTTCGGAAAAAGGCAGGCTTTCTACTTCCCCATCCTTGGCCTGATTCTGGAGGTATTCTGCCAGATTAATTGTGGCGTCATAGAGTAAATCTTCAGCCTCTTTTGCCTGCCGGTCGAGCTGACCCGTCCAATTTCCCGTCGTCGCTCTCTCCGACATGATTTTCATGTATGCCAGAGAGTTTAGGATTTGGGGGCTATGTTTTTGCTTGCTGGCTTCCTCGTATTTGCTTAGCGCGATATCAGGCTTTTTCAGATTTTCGTAAGTTTGTCCCAGAGCGAACAAAATGTCTGGATCATCCTGTTTCAAGTCCAGCGCCTTGACCAAGGCTGACTCAGCCGATTTATATTCCCCCTTGGCCAGATAGCTCTCCCCAAAAAATTTGTACTGCACCCAGTACCCCCACCCCGACAAAATATAGGGAGTGATCCAGGTAATCCCCAAGACAGTCAGAGAAATCAGGAACTTCACCTCAGATTGCCAGTAGCGGGGAATATTCCACCTGTCTAGCAGCTCCTCCAGCTTAGTCGTAGCTTGCTTGCTGATTAGCTCTGCCTTCTCTTTGATCTGCTCGATATTTTGGCTTTTTCCTTCCCCCTGCTGTTTTCGCTTCTCTTCATCCTCCTTTTTCTGGGACTGCGCTACAGTTCCCTGGAATAGAGCATTAATACCTCCAGCCAGCGCCCCACTCTGGAGAACAGTTGCCAGCATTTCCTCCAAGTTTAACTCATCGGTCTTAAGGTTCGTCATATCGACTTTAACCCCTTGGATAATAATGACTGCGGAAAACCCCAAGCACAGCCAAGATCCCCACTCAAACAGCCAGTCCCAGCGCTCCCACTTCTCTTTTTCCTGGAGGGAAATCAGGTTCCACCACGGGGGTGTCTCCTCTGGCTTACTGTACAGCTGCTTGCGAATAGCGCCCAATTTTTTCGCCAATTCTTTATTCTTGGCTATGGCTTTCAACCGCACCTCTAAGCAAGCATCTAAATCGGCGAGTTTTTCCAAAGTCTCCGCCGTTAGATATTTTCCCTGACGCCGCAATTTATCTACAGCATCCCGCATCCAAAAAGCTTTAGCAATTTTATGGACTTGTCCTGACATATCAGCCACTGAAACCGCTGTGCTGATCTCACTCAGCGCCTGGAGGCACTCCTCTATCTTCTTGTCTAGCGCCGGGGTGGGGATTCCTTCAATAATCGCCCTTACCAGGCGCGACTCATCAGGCTCAGCCGTCTTTTCAACCTCAGGAATAGGTTCAATCGTTCCGGGTTGCGCCCAGTCGCCTTGCGCCGTGGCCTTATCTGGCACAGGGGCAATTTCCTCTGCCACAATCGCTGCTGGCGCACCCTCGCCATTCTCAGAGGTCTGTTCTGGAGTGGGGCTAGGTTTTTGTTCTGGAACACTCATGGCTAAACACCCTTTTCAAGTTATTATGGCAATCCCTCAGCCAGAAAAAAAGGGGGTGAAATTCACCCCCAATCTTGGTGCTTATGGACAAACCTAGAAATTCATCTCAGCAGCTTGCACCTTCTCGACCTGCTTCTTCTTGAGGACGAGCAGAATTTGAGACAGGGTAACAATCCCAAAGAACGCTAGCAACCCTTTGATGCGAGTCGAGCTTTGCAAGACGATTTCAACATCTTTCTGACCGAAACCGCCCACATTGGGGTTGGAGGTGAGAGCGGCACCGGCTGCAACTTCCTGCCCAACCGATACAATCAGTTCCGGTCCCGGCGGAATGGTGTCAACCACCGTGTTGCCATCTGCGGTTTGGATGGTCACTTCATAACCGCCTTCTTCTTCCACAGGGGCAATCTCAGTCACTGTACCGGCGGCGGAAGCGTTATAAACCGTGTTGTTGCTCTTTTCGCCGGTGGGATAAACCTGACCGCGCCCGCGATTGCCGCCCACATGGATGGAATATTTGCCGTAGTGGATGCCTTTATCCGTTTCCGGATTGGGAGACAGCACCGGGAAAATAATCTCCTGGTATTGCTCGCCCGGCAGCGGGCCAACGATAACGACGTTTTCTTTGTCCTCGCTGTAGGGCTGGTAATAAAGACCTTCGATTTTTTCCTTCAACTCTTCGGGAATTCGGTCTTCGGGGGCAATCTTGAAGCCTTCTGGCAGCATCACCACGGCACCCACATTCAGCCCGCCTTTGCTACCATCGCCGGTCACCTGCTGCGTGTTGGTGTCGTAGGGAATTTTCACCACCGCTTCAAATACTGTATCTGGCAGAACTGCTTGAGGCACTTCCACTTCGGTAGGTTTAGCAGCTAAATGGCAGTTCGCGCAAACAATCCGTCCCGTAGCTTCCCGGGGCGTTTCCGGAGCGGTTTGTTGCGCCCAGAAGGGATAAGCTGCAGCTGACTGGGGTAGGGCTAGGTCCCCGGCCAAAAAAATTGCTGCGGTTGCAATCGCCAGCAGCAGGCTTTTAACTGCCGCCCTGTAGCTGCCGGGCAACATCACTGAGAAGGAAAATTTTTTCATCTGGAATGGGAAGATTTCAGCAACAAAGGTCAAACAAGGAGACTTTGGATTTTGGACTGCCATCAGTCACAGGTCATTAGCCAGACAGTTAACATCTGACAGCCGACTTTGAACAATCTCAAATCTCAAATCGGCTTATGCCCACCAAGGATTGTCGCCGGTGCGGAAGTCTGTTTCCGTCCAAGGCGTGAAGCTAACTTTATCATCTTCCACATTGGCGTGAACCAGTGCCAGCGACAGGGGTGCGGGCCCGCGCACCACTTTGCCGGTGGCGTCATACTGGGAGCCGTGACAGGGACAGATGAACTTGTTCTCGCTGGCGTTCCAAGGGACAACGCAGCCCAAGTGGGTGCAAACGGCGTTGATGCCGTAATTGGCAATC
>CAZJNL010000672.1:0-3711 GCA_964546515.1 uncultured Oscillatoria sp. | reverse complement strand
CCTCTTTCTTTAGCCCGCGTAGGCGGGCGAAAGTCTGTATAGCCGCGATTTATAATCGCCTGGGCCCACTTGCCAATGCAAAAACGGGATGCTCCCCGTCTAAGGCGTCTTGGCGGTTTCTAAAAAAAAATTTTCACTCCTCAATTATAACCGCTATATTCCCAACAATGCGGGAGGCATTAATTCGACTCACCCGCATCAGAAAAAAGGCTGATTTATCCCAAAGCGATCGCAGATTTGTCGCAATTCAAAGTCCGACATTCCCTCACCAGGCTCCAGAGCCCGCAGATTCAGGTACTCGTAGTGCGCCGCCGTTTCCGCATATTCAACCAAATCCCCCGCCTTGCGAACACCGGCATCCGCCCTGCAAACAATTCCGTGCCGCCGCCAGATTGCGGCGCGATGAGATCGCAGCGGCTCCACCGTAGCTTCCGCCAGCTCCTGCGATCCAGGCACCAGAAACGGCAGCACCCCAATACCTTCAGGAAACTCCAAAATCGTTTCCGGCTGCCAGCGCAGCAAACGGCGGTTAAAAGCGAAGGTTTCGCTGTAGGCGTCGAGATGGCTGAGGTAGGTGAGGTAAAGCGGCTGGGCGTGGACAATCGCGTGCTGGGGCAGTGCCGGTGCCCCCGCACCCGCCCTCGCCATCCGGTCGTTGTGGATAGCCAGGTGCGAGTTGAACTCGCTAGTGGGGCCCAGATCCTCCGCCGCATAGATTTCCCCTCGTTCGCCGCCCTCTTGAATGTGGAGCAGGCAAAGCGTGATATCTGGGTTGCGAGCGATATCCCGCAGCCGCCGGCCCGAACCGCTGACGAGCAGCCAGCCGCCGGAGAGCGCCGGCGCACTCACCGGCAAGTTTATCGAGCCGCGCTCCCGAAACCGGCTGTCCATCGCTGGCAGGGAAGGCAAAAACACCGAAATGTTGCCGGCAGCGCCCTCAGCCGCATTGATTTGCGCCATGCGCCGGCCCACATCGCCAATTTCCCAGAGAATTTCTTTTAAACTTTGCATAATTCCGCCGCCACAACACCGCGCACAGGGTGCGCCTTTGGCGCACCCCACTGCTCATATCATGTCCGTTCGATTGACCGCAATTAGGCAGCGCAGGGATTGGCGGCAGTATGCCGTGTGATGCCCAATGCGATGATGCCCCATGCCCCATGCCCCATTCAGAGATATTGGTTCCACCGGACATGATATCAAATGTGAATCCCGCACTCCGTCTTGCCGGTGCCGCGCCAGCGACCGGCCCGCTCGTCTTCGCCCTCGCCTACCGGCGTGGTAATCGGCTCATCCCCAATGCTGGCATAGCCCTGGTCGTGCAAAGGATTGTAAATCACCCCGTACTCAGCCACATACGCCCAACTTTGCTTGCGCGTCCAGAACGCCAGGGGGTTGACTTTCAGGCGATTTTGTGAGTCTAGCTCAAACACCGGCATGTCGGCGCGAGTCACCGCTTGGTCGCGGCGGCGACCGGTGATCCAAGCAACCGTGTTCAGTTCCGCCAAACCGCGCTGCAGCGGCTCAATTTTGGTAACGTGGTGGAACTGGGCGATATCTGTGTCCCACAGCGCCTCCCCGTAGCGGGCGGCAAACTCTTCCCGGCTGCTGGCTTCCGGAGTCTTGTAAGTCCGCAGGTCGAAGTTGTAGATATCCTTGGCCTTTTCTACCAGCTCCAGGGTTTGAGGGAAGTGGTACAGGGTATCGAGAAATATCACCGGCACCGGCACCGCCGGTTTGAGGTCGCGGTAGAGAATATCCGTAATCACGATATCATCCACATTAAAGGCACTGGTCTGCACCAGGCCGGTGGGGATATTCTCCACACACCAAGCCAGAATCTCTCTGGGATGGGCTGAGGCGTATTTCTGGTTCAGCTCATCAAGGTTAAACTGGGAAGCTGCAACAGCAGTTGCTGCGGAATCGGTCATGGTAGCTTTATTCTGTATCCTGCATTTCTACAATATCGGACTGCGGTATCTGTACAATCAAAAACATTATTAAGGCAGCGCGTATGACTGGGGCGAGGGGCAAAGTATATCTGGTGGGTGGCGGGCCAGGAGATGTGGCCTACCTCACCGTGCGGGCGCAACAGCTGCTGGCGCGAGCCGAGGTGTTAGTCCACGACGCCCTCGCCGATGTGGGGGCGCTTCCGGAATCGCCCCTCCTGCAGCTGGTGCCGGCATCTGCAGAGGTGCTGGATGTGGGCAAGCGGGGAGGACAGCCGAGCACCCCCCAATCGGAAATTAACCGGCTGCTGGTGGGGCTGTGCAAAGCAGGCAAGCAAGTGGTGCGCCTCAAAAGCGGCGATCCCTTCATTTTTGGCCGCTGCGCCTCGGAAATCCAGGCGCTGATTGAAGCAAACTGCGATTTTGAAGTAGTTCCGGGGATTTCCTCAGCCCTAGCCGCACCTTTGCTTGCCGGCATTCCCCTCACCGATCCCGCAATCAGCCGCTGCTTTGCCGTCGCCAGCGCTCACGACTTGGATGCCCTGGACTGGGAAACCCTAGTGCTGATCGAGACTCTGGTATTTTTGATGGGGGGGCGCAGCCTGAGCGAAATTGTCCGCATGCTGCACCGGCATGGCAAACCCCCCGACTCGAAAGTGGCGGTGATTCGCTGGGCGAGCCACCCGGAACAGCAAGTCTGGACCGGCACTCTATCTGATATTGTCCAGAAAACTGCAGGTCAGTCCCTCTCGCCGGCAGTGATTGTCATTGGGCAAGTTGTGGGACTGCGCGAATTTTTGACAGGGAGCAGAACTTCTCTTCTAGAGCCGCGATTTATCGCCTCTCCCACCCCCCCGGACACAACTCTTGTAGAGCCGCGATTTATCGCCTCTCCCACCCCCCAAGCAAAGCACAACACCGGCTCAGAAAAATACAAAATGCCAAATCCCCAACAGCCTTTATCCGGCAAAACCATCTTAGTCACCCGCTCCGCCGGTCAGTCGGGAGAATTCACCGAGCGGTTGCACAGTGCCGGTGCTGCAGTTATCGAGATGCCGGCCATAGAAATCGGCCCGCCTTCCAGTTGGGAGCAGCTCGACAGCGCCATCTCCCGCTTGCAAGAATTCGACTGGCTGATTCTCACTTCCAGCAACGGTGTGGATTACTTTTTCGAGCGGCTGGCTGCCGGTGGCAAAGACGCCCGCGCCCTTGCCGGTCTTAAAATTGCTGTGGTGGGAGAAAAAACCGCTGCTAGTCTGCAACAGCGCTGTTTGCAGCCGGATTTTATCCCGCCCAATTTTGTGGCGGATGCCTTGGTGGCTAATTTCCCAGAAAGTGTGGCGGGTAAGAAGATTCTCTTTCCTCGGGTGGAAACCGGCGGGCGGGAAGTTTTGGTAAAGGAATTAACCGGACAAGGTGCGGGAGTGGTGGAGGTGCCGGCATACGAGTCGCGGTGCCCGGAGGCGATCGCACCGGCAGCCTGGGAAGCGCTGCAGCGGCGAAGGGTGGATGTTATTACTTTTGCCAGTTCCAAGACGGTGAAAAACTTTTGCCTGCTGGTGGAGGGTGCGGGGGCGCACGGTGTTGCGCCACTTCTAGAGGGCGTCTGTCTGGCAACGATAGGCCCGCAAACCTCTAAAACCTGCAGGGAACTGCTGGGGCGGGTGGATGTGGAAGCGAGGGAATATACGCTGGAAGGGTTATTGCAAGCGATTGTCGAGTGGGCGACGGCATATTAACCGGCGTTGCCTATTTCGGGGAT
>CAZJNL010000671.1:0-3718 GCA_964546515.1 uncultured Oscillatoria sp. | reverse complement strand
CATCCCACGCCATTGGTGTCAGGGCGGCCACGGGGGGCCGCCCCTACCGCTACCGGGCGAAGGCGATCGGACTGTTGGCGAATTGATATGGGGTCACTACCTATTTATAATCAACCGCCAAGACGCCAAGAGCGCCAAGAATGAAGAAGAAAGAGGATGAGGGATAGACAAATTGGATACGGGCAATTGACCTGCGCGGTTCTGGTAGTGGCGGTTTTAACCGTCCTGTTCAATTTTAGTTGACACCAACGATCCCAAGCGCTGTACAACGCTGTCAGTCAGGGCCAGACTTAATCTTGATTAATAAATTGTTAATCCAGGTGGCTTGAGGCACAAATTAGGCTTTATTGATAATTTGTAAGGGCGCGTTACAGCTAGATTTCCCGTCGGTCGCACCCTACCTCTTTGACAGTTGCTTGTGGCTTGTGGTTTGTGGGTGCCTTTCTGCTTTCCCTCAATAAGGACGGTAGAACAACTAGCTATTAGCTAATTAGAGGATACACTTAGAAATTGGAAATGAGAAATTAGCAATGAATCTCGCTGATTTTCCCTGGCTGACCACGATTATTCTGTTGCCAATTGCGGCTTCGCTGCTGATACCAGTGCTGCCGGACAAGGATGGCAAGACAGTGCGCTGGTACTCCCTGATCGTGGGGCTGATTGATTTTGTCCTGATTGTTGCAGCTTTTTATACCGGGTACGATTTTAATGAACCCGGTTTGCAGCTGGTGGAAAGCTATCCCTGGGTGCCTCAGCTGGATCTGAATTGGTCGGTGGGGGCGGATGGGCTGTCGATGCCGCTGATTCTGCTGACTGGTTTTATTACGACGCTGGCAATTCTGGCAGCTTGGCCGGTGACGCTGAAGCCGAAACTGTTTTACTTTTTGATGCTGGCGATGTACGGCGGTCAGATTGCGGTGTTCGCTGTGCAGGATATGCTGCTGTTTTTCCTGGTGTGGGAACTGGAACTGGTGCCGGTTTACCTGATCCTGGCTATCTGGGGCGGCAAAAAGCGCCAGTATGCGGCAACGAAGTTTATTCTCTATACGGCGGGCGGTTCCCTGTTTATTTTGGTGGCAGGGCTGACGATGGCGTTCTATGGCGATACGGTGACGTTTGACATGAGTGCGATCGCCGCCAAGGATTACGCCCTGAATCTGCAATTGTTGCTTTACGGGGGCTTTTTAATCGCCTATGGGGTGAAGCTGCCCATTTTTCCGCTGCACACTTGGCTGCCGGATGCCCACGGTGAGGCGACGGCACCGGCACACATGCTGCTGGCTGGAATTCTGCTGAAGATGGGTGGCTACGCGCTGCTGCGGATGAATGCCGGTATGCTGCCAGACGCCCACGCTATCTTTGCGCCGGTGCTGGTGATTCTGGGTGTGGTGAATATTATTTATGCCGCCCTGACTTCTTTTGCGCAGCGGAATTTGAAGCGGAAGATTGCTTATTCTTCGATTTCGCACATGGGATTTGTGCTGATTGGGATTGCTTCTTTTACGGACTTGGGGATTAGCGGTGCTGTGCTGCAAATGGTTTCCCACGGTCTGATTGGGGCGAGTCTGTTCTTTATGGTAGGATGCACTTACGACCGCACTCACACGCTGATGCTGGATGAGATGGGGGGCGTTGGGCAGAAGATGCGCAAGGTTTTTGCGATGTGGACTGCTTGTTCGCTGGCGTCTTTGGCTTTGCCGGGGATGAGCGGTTTTGTGGCGGAGTTGATGGTGTTTGTGGGCTTTGCGACGAGTGATGCTTACAATCCTGTGTTTAAGGTGATTGTGGTGTTTTTGGCAGCGGTTGGGGTTATTTTGACGCCGATTTATTTGCTGTCGATGTTGCGGGAGATTTTCTACGGGCCAGAAAATAAGGAGTTGGTGGATCACGAGGAGCTTGTGGATGCGGAACCGCGTGAGGTGTTTATTATTGCTTGTCTGCTGGTGCCGATTATTGGGATTGGTTTGTATCCCAAGATTTTGACTCAGATGTACGATGCGACTACGGTGCAGCTGACGGCGCGGTTGCGTGAGTCGGTGCCGGCTTTGGCGCTGAAGTTGCAGGAGAAGCAGGTGGCTTTGGGCGATATGCCGGTTGTTTCTGCGCCGGTGATTGAGGAGTGAGGGTTTTTTCCTTCGCTTGTGGTTTGGGGACAGGCGTCCCGCCTGTCCTGCGTTTGGATTTGGATGCTCTTGTTGTGATATAATTGCCGGTTTTTTGGTTTGGCTGTAGAGACGCGAAATTTCGCGTCTCTACATTTTGGGGATGTTGGGGTGGGGCATCAGTGCCGGTGTGGGGCGCAGTGGGTGTGCTAACCTAACTGGCTAGTGCTATAAGAGTTATTATCCTACCGAATCATTGCAATATTTCACTATCACACACAATCCCCCGATCGCCGCAGTACCATAAACGGGTTAGCAGACTCCACCTGATAACCAGGGTACTGCGCCTGCGCGGCTGCTACGGCTCCCATCCACTCTGGATGCCGGCACCTCACTGTCACAGGTGGCCATTCCTCGCCCCCACCGGCACAGTCCGGCCAGATTTTTTCCTTAGCTCAGAGTACGGCAGAACACTGGCGGCGCGTCAAGCTATACCTTTTCTTATTTATGATTGAATACTTCTTAAACTAAGATAGTTTGTATTAGGATAGAATAAAAAATTATATAACTTTGAAGATTGTAGCAAAGTTTTAATTTACCAAGTTATCAAACGTAAAATAACGATTGGCCCTCGTTCGCACTGTGTGGCCCAAAACGCGCCGCTGCTTACCGGACAACCGGCACCGCCCCATAGCTGAGTTAGGGCGAACGCGCCGCCGGCTTTCTCAAACTGGATTGCAACAAACCCCGACCGAGCTCTACTGGGTCGGGGCGGTTGTGGATTTTGGCCCTCAAGGGGCGGGGTGATGCCGCCCTTGGGGGATAAACTGTTAGGCTAATAATGCTGCTTTTTCGACAAACGAGGCAGAGCCTCCAAAGGGGCGTTACCAGGCGGATACTGGGAACGAGGGTTCATCCTTCTACTGTGCAACACCGGGGAATGAGGCTAGATGGCACTGAAATCAGCACTGGTGAGGGAGTTGGCTTGCACCCCGGTCAATATGGCCAAGACTTCATCGCTGCCGGCAATCCGGATTAGGGTATCTTGGGTTTGGGTGCCGGTGCCTTGAGCAATCGCCAGCTGCTCAAATGTCAGATTCGCCGATCATCCCAGGAAGTCGGCACCGGCAACGAAGTCGGCAATGATGTCTGTGCCGGTGCCGGCTGCCAGTGCGAAGGTATCTTTGCCTAGCCCACCCGTGAGGGTGTCGCTGCCGGTGTCACCCCAGATGATGTGATCACCTTTGTCGCCATAGATGATGTCATTATCTTTGCCGCCGTGGGCGATATCGTTGCCCTGACCGGCCCAGATGGTATCGCTGCCAGAGTTTCCGTTTATTTCATCTGCGCCAGAGTTGCCGTAGATGAGTTCAGCGCCATCGCCACCGAGTAAGATGTCATTGCCTTTGTCCCCGCAGAGGAGGTGTCCTCAACTGGGACAATACCGAAATCAAACGGGACATTGGTGGAAAGAAGACTCGTGAGCGAGTTGAATGGCACGTCTTTGAGGATGGCCAAAAGTTCTCCACTGGCGGCAAGTTTGACTAAGGTGTCGTTGGCGTTGGTGCCGGTGCCGGCGGAAAAGGCCAGTTGCTCAGCTGTCAGGCTGCCGGTTA
>CAZJNL010000670.1:0-3718 GCA_964546515.1 uncultured Oscillatoria sp. | reverse complement strand
GAGCGTTTTCGCATCAACTCCCCCGCTTTCCACTCGCAACTGATCTGGCAACCACTGGTGGTGAAATCGCGGCGCACCCACCGCGCGTTCGGCATCCATCTCATACACCAGCACATTCAGCACCACCTGCAGCACCGTGGTAATAATTGTACTCCCCCCCGGAGAGCCGGCAGCCATGCGCAACTTGCCATTTTCTGTTACAATAGTTGGCGTCATGCTCGACAGCGGAGTTTTCCCCGGCGCAATCGCATTCGCCTCTCCCCCCACCAAACCGAACAAGTTAGGCACGCCGGGAGCCGCAGCAAAATCATCCATCTCATTATTGAGCAGAATTCCCGTTCCCGCCGCCACCGCACCGGCACCAAACACCCCATTAACCGTAAACGTCAGGCTCACCGCATTGCGCTGCTCATCCACCACCGTCAAATGCGTAGTATCCTGAGACTCACCCTTAGCAAACTGGCTGAGCTTCTTTGCATCCACCGGCTTCACCTCACTGGAAAATCTAGCGCGTTCCATCTGAATTTCCTTGCGCCGAAACGCACCGTAGGCGCGACTGGTGAGCGCCGCCACCGGCACCTTGACAAAATCCGGATCTCCCAGATATTCTGAACGGTCAGCATAAGCAATTCGCATCGCTTCCGCCATCAGGTGCACCGCGTCCGCATTGTGCCTGCCGAGGGATTTCAAATCCGTATCCCCAATAATATTTAAAATCTCCAACAAATGAACCCCACCTGAAGAAGGCGGCGGCATAGAGCAGATTTGCCGACCGCGGAACACCCCACATACCGGCTTTCGCCAGATGGGTTTGTAAGCTTTCAGGTCTTCCAGCGATATTATACCACCATTTTTCTGCATGTCAAGGGCGATAGCGCGGGCAATCTCCCCGGTGTAAAAACTCTGCGGGTTAGCGGCAATTTTCTCCAGCGTCTTTGCCAAATCCCGCTGCACCAACTTCTCGCCTACCGCATACATTTTACCGTTGCGGGTGAAAATCTGGCGGGCGGCGGGGTTGCTCAGCAGCACCTGTTTGCGCCCCTCAGCGGATTTGACAAATTTTTCACCCACAGCAAAGCCATCTTCAGCCAGATGAAAGGCAGGTTGCACTACAGTTGCCCAAGGCAATTTACCATACTGCCGGTGGACTTCATAAAGACCGGCAGCAGTTCCCGGCACCCCCGCCGCCAAATGCCCGTTTAGACTCGCCATTGTTAGCACCTTACCCGCCTTATCCAGGTACATATTGCGCGTCGCACGCATTGGTGCCCTTTCCCGGAAGTCCAGCGCTTTCATCTCGCCGGTATCCGACTGGCGCAGCAGCAGAAACCCGCCGCCGCCGATACCGGCAGAAAAAGGTTCCACCACAGAAATCGCAAAAGCCGTCGCCACCGCCGCATCAACCGCATTGCCACCCTGTTTCAGCATAGCCAAACCGGCATCACTCGCTTGGGGGTGAGCGGAAACAACCATTGCCTGCAGTGTCGGTGGCTTTTTGGCAGGGGGTGCTTGCAGGGTTGCCGGTTGGCACGAACCGAGGGATAGAAAAACAGTTAGCCAGAGTGTAACACTAACTGCATGTCGAAATTTGTGCTGACTTTCAGTGAAAGGGAAACTGAGCCTCCCGATACTCGTTCCCAGGCAAAGTCTGGGAACGAGGAAAACGCCTTTGTCATCGCCGGCAATCCCTTTGTAATGCCCTGCAACGCCTTTGTCATCGCCGGCAATCCCTTTGTAGTGCCCTGCAACGCCTTTGTTGTCGACGGCAATCCCTTTGTAATGCTCTGCAACGCCTTTGTCATCGCCGGCAATCCCTTTGTCATCGCAGGCATTAGGTCGAGATTTGTGCTGACTTTCAGTGAAAGGGAGGCTCGGCTTCCCGATACTCGTTCCCAGGCTTAGCCTGGGAACGAGGAATGGCGGCTTGTCTTTGGTCATTGGGTGCGTGCCCTCTCGAAGGCACTACCGATAATAACCCGTAGTGCGCAAGAAATTGCGCAAAGAATCCAGATATTGAGTGCGATCGCTGCCGTCGTAACTGTCGAGCACCTGACTCCAGCCTTCCCGCCCCTCACCGAGCAAGTGTTTTTCTGCCAGGTAAGCAGCCAGAACTGCTTTCACGTCCTGATTCTGGGAGCGCTTAATTTGATAGTCCGCCCACAGCCGGCTGGCACTTTCAGCAACTAAAGTGGGGTACTGGCGGGTGACATCAAACAGTTGCCCCTGCCGGTACTGCAAGATTTGCAAAGGGGAGGGTACTTCCGGAGCGCTGGAGGCAAATTGCAAGCCAAATCTGCGATCCGAGGTTTCAAATTCCGGGATGCCGTCGAGGTCAAAATCTTTGAGTTTGTAACCGGCATATCCCCAGGGCTGCTGCATGTAACTGTACTGTCTTAAAGCCGGGAGATAGCGATAAATTAAGGAATAGGAGCAGCAGCTTCGATCGCGGGTGAAGAAATCAATCAAAATCTCCGGTTCCCTATCCCCATCTAAATCTTGCAGCCGGAACCCTAAATTGGCGCTGGTTCCTGCCCCCACCGGCAGGGGGGTGTCGAGCTGGATTTCTCCCGCCCGCTTGACTTGCAAGCGCGGATTGGTGTACACGAAGTTTTGTTTCTCGTAAAACAGTTGCGCCCGCACCCAACCGTTGGCGGATGTTTGAACTTCAGACTGCACGCCTGCGGAGTTGGGTGTCGTGACAACATACTGCGGCGGAACCGGCGAGGCTTTCCCGGAACTGGCGAGAGCTTGACAGATGAAGGCAGCCACTTCCGCTCGCGTCGCTTCTCGATTGGGGTTGAGCAACCGGAGATTGGGGTAGTTAACCGCCAGATCTCTTTCTGTTGCGCCGGCAATCCCGTTCGCCGCCTCAAGCGGAATTGATGCGGCGTCCTCATACACCAAGTTTAGGTCCCTAGCCGCAAAGTTTGTGGGAGTGAAATTCAGCCCATTTGCCAGGGAAACCAGCGCTTGAGCGCGAGTGATGAGCGCCGCTGGTTGGAAGACGCCGCCGGGAAAGCCGGCGAGAAAGCCCGTTTGACGGGCGATGTTAAACGCCCTCGTATCCGGACTTTGGGAGGTAGCACCGGCAGATGGGGGTTCGGTGCTGGTTGTCGGTGCGTTGCGGAAGGCTTTGCTTACGATGGTGGCGAAATCCCCCCACGTCACGGAAGCGTTGGGGCGGAAGCTGCCATCCCCGAAGCCGATGAAAACTCCCTGTTCTGCCAGTTCTTCTACGCACAATTGCGCCCAGTGACCCTGTATGTCGTAAAATGTAGTGCGGGCTGCGGCTGGAGTTTGAATTGCCCAGGGGAGCGCGGTACTGGTTGCGATTCCCACTGCCGCCAGGAAGGCTGAGCCGGTTTGCCATTTGCCCATGTTAAGCACCTCTGTTAATTTGCTCTCTTCTAATTTATTTTATAGCGTTTCTCACGCTGAGAGCTGATATATAAAGAAAAAGTGAGGCTACAAGAAACCGGTTTTCTTCAAGAAACCCGGTTTCTGTACCAGTTTCTGGCCCCATTCCGGCGGAACAATTACTTTATAAATCTGCTTTTAATTTTTTGGGTGCCCGCCGGCACTCTTTACACTTTCTTTGCATTTTAGCTCGCCATCGCGCAGTAGGGCCCCCTTTAAAAGGGGGGTATCGGAAAAATAGCCCCCCTTTTTAAGGGGGGTTGTGGGGATCTCCATACTGCACTCCACCCAGATGCAAACC
>CAZJNL010000669.1:0-3721 GCA_964546515.1 uncultured Oscillatoria sp. | reverse complement strand
GCCCACGGAAGAGGAAATCGCTACTCGCATGGAAATGACCATCGAGAAGCTGCGCTTTATCGCTAAATCCGCTCAGCTGCCCATATCTCTAGAAACCCCCATCGGGAAAGAAGAAGACTCCCGACTGGGGGATTTTATTGAGTCCGATAACGAAACTCCGGAAGATCAGGTCGCCAAAAATCTGCTCCGGGAAGATTTGGAAAGCGTCCTCGACACCCTCAGCCCCCGCGAGCGCGATGTCTTGCGCCTGCGCTACGGGCTGGATGATGGCCGCATGAAAACCCTGGAGGAAATTGGCCAAATATTCAACGTCACCCGCGAGCGCATCCGCCAAATCGAGGCTAAGGCGCTGCGCAAGTTGCGCCACCCCAATCGCAACAGCATCCTCAAGGAATATATCCGCTAGCAGCGCTAATTGCTAATCCCTAATTGCGTAGCAATTAGCAATTAGCAATTGGCAATTATGAAATCAAAAAAAACTGCAAAATCTTGTAGAGACGCGATTAATCGCGTCTCTACAATACCCCCTGCGATAGCGTGCGGCGCGGACTTGATATCAGAGGTTTTTCCACCGGCACCGCACCGGCAGCCGATTTACATCAAGCCCCAGAAGTGCAGCACACCCTTGCCCGTCACCAGTTCCACAATCAGGGCGGCGGCAAAGCCTATCATGGCCAAACGACCGTTCCAGTTTTCGGCACCGGCAGTGAAGCCCCATTGCCAAGCATTGCGATTTTCGTTTTGGATCTTACTGACTCCTTTTAGCAATAAGCGAGATTTCTGAGGTTTCTCAACGGGTTGTCACCGGCAGCCGATTTACATCAAGCCCCAGAAGTGCAGCACACCCTTGCCCGTCACCAGTTCCACAATCAGGGCGGCGGCAAAGCCTATCATGGCCAAACGACCGTTCCAGTTTTCGGCACCGGCAGTGAAGCCCCATTGCCAAGCATTGCGGTTTTCGTTTTGCATGGTAGTCCTCTCCTAGAGCGACGTTTTGTTAACTTCTGTAAATTAATGTAACTAAAACTTGGCCAAAGTGCAACAGTGTGCACCGGCATTTTTGTGGCGCGGACAAAAATGGCGGGTACATAACCTCACCTCCTGGCCCGCTCTCCTGAGAGGAGAGGGGGAAACATGAGCTTATATCCGACTAAATGATTTATTATTTTAACATAGCGTTATGATGGCTTTTCCTATGCACAGCATGGTAAATAAACCGCTAACCGTCTTATTTAAGAAAAACTAATCAAACGTAAGTTAGAGAAAGGGTTTTTTCGCTGCCCCCTAAGGCCAGATGGCCATGCCGGTTTCTGGGTCAAAAAGATGGATCTTGTCGGGGGGAATGGCCAGCCAGAGTTGCTCGCCGGGGCGCACAGCGCGGTCTGGATCGACTCGCACCTGCAGATTGCATGGGGTGGGGCTATTGCCGGCGAGACTGACCGATAAATAGGTTTCGTGTCCGAGAGCTTCCACGAGGTCTACTTGCACCGGCAGGTTTTTCACCGCCGCCAGACTGACGCTCAAGTGTTCGGGGCGGATGCCCAAAATCAGAGACTGGCCATCGTAATGTTCCAGGGCGTGGGCCCACTGGTCAGGCAGAGTCAGGCGAAACTGCGAATGGGCAATCTGCAGGGGGGCTTTTACCTGCACCGGCAGAAAATTCATCGGGGGCGATCCAATAAATTCAGCCACGAACCGGTTTGCGGGGCGGTTGTAGAGTTCCAGGGGAGGGGCGACTTGCTGGATTTGGCCTAAGTTCATAACGGCGATCCGCGCCCCCATCGTCATCGCTTCGGTTTGGTCGTGAGTCACATATATAGTAGTGGTGCCAATCTGGCGCTGCAGCTTGACAATTTGCGCCCGCGTTTCCGCTCGCAGTTTGGCGTCCAGGTTGGAAAGAGGCTCGTCCATCAAAAACACTTGGGGGTTGCGGGCGATGGCGCGTCCGAGGGCGACGCGCTGCTTCTGTCCACCAGAGAGCTGTTTGGGGAGCCGGTTGAGGAGGGACTCGATTTGCAGCAGCTGGGCGACAGTGCGCACTCGCTCGTTAATGGCTTTCTCTCCTTCCGAGAGGTAGCGCAGTCCTTTGGGGAGGGAGCGGGTTAGGGCGGCGAGGGTGTCCGAAGTCCAAGTGGGAATCTTCCCGGTTCCAGACGCGATAAATCGCGTCTCTACAAGATTTTGCCCTGCAGACCTGCCGGTGCGGCGCAGTCCAAAAGCGATGTTGTCATAAACGCTCATGTGGGGGTAGAGGGCGTAGTTTTGGAACACCATTGCGATGTCTCGCTGTTTGGGGGGGAGATCGTTGACGAGGCGATCTCCCACCCAGATATTGCCGGCGGTGAGCTGTTCCAAACCGGCAATTAAGCGCAGCAAGGTGCTTTTGCCGCAGCCAGAAGGGCCAACCAATACCATGAATTCGCCATCTTGGACGCTGAGGTTGATGCGCCGCAAGATGTTGACGCCGGCTCTTTGGGAGGAGGGGTCTTCTGGGGGTGCCGGTGTGCCGGTGCGGTTGGGGAAGCTTTTGTAGATGTTTTCGAGCAGGACTTGGGCCACGATGGATTGCTGGGTGCCGGTGGGGTCTGTTTTGATTGTGCCTTATTTAGGGGAGGGTGGAATCGCCCCCGTGAAGGAGCGCCAAGGAAGAGAGGGCAGAGGGGGGAGGGCACCGGCACTCACGGACATCAGCGGTGACTGCTGGGTACATTCCAATAGATAGGAGATGGGTGAGTGCTGCCGGACATTCCTCAAAAAAAATATAATCCTTGACATTCTGTTAAAAGAATCTTAGAGTGGGAGGTAGGACGTGGCTTGGAGTTGGGAGCTGTATCAGGATGCAAGTGGGGAAATCCCTAAGGCGCTGCTGGCTTTTTTTGTTGGGCTGATGCCTGGGGATGAGTTGCCGGCAGATGGGCCCATGCCGGTGCTGACTCCATCGGAAAGCAAAAGGCTGCAGGTCAATCTCAGATATCTGTGCGAGAAAGGTTTGGCATCTCTGATGAGTGACATCTTCGAGAAGTTGGAGGATGATTTGTATGAGTTTTGCATGACTAAGAGCGAACACAATCCTCGGTTTATCCTGACAGCAGCTTCCCGGCAGCGCTTTGTGGTGCTGCACGCTTTTATGAAAAATATGACGGTGGGATTCGTGACAGTGATAAGGAACCTGCTCGACAAAGATTGCGGGAGTTGAAGGAGAGGGAACGGCTATTATGAAGTATAATTTTCAGGATTGGCTGAACACGAAGGTGAGTGACGATCCGGAGGTGATTCTGGAGGGGAAGCTGGAGTACCTGCGGCTGTATTTGACTGATGCGATGCGGGAGTTGCGGACAAAAGCGGGGCTGACTCAGGCGCAGCTGGCGGAAAAGTTGGGGGTGCAGCAAGCCGCGGTGTCGAAGTTGGAGTCGGCGCTGAAAGATCGGGAATTCGAGTCGGTGCTGCGCTATTTGCAGGCGCTGGGGGCGGATTTGCTGGTGGCGGTAAGTTCTGGGGATGAACTTTATCAGGTGAGCGATAGTGAGGGGGTGGTTCTGGTGGATGTGCCGGTGGAGGTGCGAGCGCTGGCTGAGGCTAAGGGGAGGAGTTTGCGGGAGTATGTTCTGGCGGCGATAAAGCATTTCTCACAAAGAGATGTTTCTGTGATAGAATTGTTTCTGGAAAGTGATGATCCGGTGGCTGTAAAGGTGTGGGAGAGGCAGGGAGGGCGAGGGATTTC
>CAZJNL010000668.1:0-3723 GCA_964546515.1 uncultured Oscillatoria sp. | reverse complement strand
AGTCGTGCTGATGAAAGTGAGTTCGGTCTATGAGCGAGTTTGGGAACTGCTGCACCGGCGCGGATTGCTCGGGCGCACCTGCGTCGTGGAACGAGCCACTCTGCCAGATCAGGCAATCTATACCGATTTACTCGATCGCCCCCACTTACAATTGCCCTATTTCTCCGTGATCATCGTACAAGCACCCAAATCCCAACCGTTTGACAGCAACTTCTAGGCCGGCAGCGCAGTCGCTTTCCCGCACGAAAGTGGTAACGAAGGCGATTCTCGGCTTAGAATGATCCAAGTATTTTCAAGGATAGCATCTTAGCCGAAGAATTCTGTAGCTCACATTACCTGCTGACAAGCCTGCCACGACACCAGTCGTCTGTACTGTACCCGATTATGCTGAACCCCTCCCTGTTTAACCTCGTGCCCGCACCGTTGCGCCAGCCGACCAACGTGGCCATTTTGGTTTCTGTGGGCCTCCACGGAGCCATCGCGGTGGGCTGGCCCATTTTGCCGGCCTCTTCTTCCAAGACAGTGCAGCCCTGGCAAACAGTGGATCTTGTACAGCTAACCCCCGCAGAGCAGAAACGCCTGCCAAACTTGTCAAAACCGCAGCTAGCTCTATCCCCCACTCCCTCAAAGCCCAGTTCGCTGCCGGCGCTGCCATCGCTACCGCCGTTGCCGGCAGCCGAGCTGCAGGCTCAACTGTCGGCGCAGGAAAATAATTTGTCAGTCTCCGGTTCACCTTCTATCCCACCGCCGCCCCCCTTGGTCAATGTGCCTTCCCTACCGGCACCTGACTCCTATCGTGCATATTATCCCCCGTCGTCATTCTACTCAATTCCACCCTATAGTTCCCTGCCGGCACCATCCCTCTATTCAAATCCGCCACTCCCACCGGCACAGTCGGCCTATTCAAATTTGTCTGTTCTGCCGCCCTCACCGAGGCTGACGCCCAATTGGTCTGAGGTGCCGGCACCCTCCCCCTATTCAAATTTGTCCAACCTGCCACAGCCGGTCAACTCTTTTATCGCTCAGCCACAAAATACCTTGCCTGCAGGGGTTCAGCAAGGGCTGTCGAAGTTCGATCCGGTACTGCCTGCTGACCTGCCGGATTCCTGGCAGCCGGCCCCACCCGCCCCGGCTCCGCAAATAGCGGCTCGCACTCCTGTGCCGCCGGCACAGACTCCACCCCAGGCGGCTTCACAGGACTCTAATGTTCTCACCGTTCAGCAGTTCCGGCAAGCTCAACAACAGCAGGGAGCCGCCGGTTTGCTGGCCAGTCCGGGGCAATTGGCGCGTGCCAGCTCGCTTTTGCCAGCCCAGCAGGCTCAACTAGCGCAACTGGAGCTGCAATGGCAGCAAGCTGACCGCAATCGAGCTGTCGCTAGCGCCGCCCAAGCCCCACCTGCCAGCCCCACCCCAGCCGCTCCGCCAAACGTGCGCCCCCAACTGTGGGCTTATTACCAGCAGCTGCAGCAACAGCAACAAGCCGAACGCCAGCTCGCCGCCGCTAGCGCGGCGCAATCTGTGCCGGCCAGTCCCGCTCCTGTGGCCCAGCCAGAACAAGTCACGGCAGCCGCACGAGCTTCTTTGGAGGAAAAGGAGCGACAAATTCAGCAACAAGCCGCCGCAACCCCAGCAGGCTCAATTTCGGAGCGGCAAGAAGCGATGTTAGCCGGTGTGGATGCCTATACTAAATGGGTGGGCTTCTTAAAAGAAGCTCACTCGGATCTGCAAATGGTAAGTCCGATACCGATGCGTGCTCCCTATCCGCCAGAAGCAAGCTCACAGCAACTCGAAGGCAAGGCAGTCGTTGGCGTGTTGGTGGGAGCAGGTGGTGAAATCCTTGATGGGCCAACGCTGTTAATGGGGACGCAGCATGAAGTCCTTAACCAAGCGGCTTTGAATGCGGTTAAGGGTGTTCCACTGAAAGGGACTGGCCAGACTGTAGCTTACCAGTTCTCCTTTGAGTTTAAGCCAGACAGCCAAACTCAGAAAGCACCCGCTCCCGCACAACCCGCTCCCGCTCCGGCACAACCCGCTCCCGCTCCCGCACCGGCACAACCCGCTCCCGCTCCCGCACAACCGGCACCGCCTCCGGAACAACCGGCACCCGCTCCGGAAAAACCGGCACCCGCTCCCGCACAACCGGCACCCGCTCCCGCACAATCGGCACCCGCTCCGGAAAAACCGGCACCGGATACCTCTGAGCCGGCACCCAGTCAGCCGAGTCAAGAACAATCACCGCCGGCATCTTCTCAACCGGCACCGGCACCCTCTGCGCCAGCAGAGCCACAGCCGGCAGAACCCTCACCCGCGCCGGCACAGCCAACACCTGAAGCGCAATCCTCACAACCGTAACTCCTCTGAGTGCCTTAGCTGAACCCAAGGGCTGCTGCTTCCCACAACGGCACTTATAATATCATGTCCGATTGATTAATCTGAATTATGATTGAGGGGGGAGAGGGGGAGAAAAATTAATTACGGGCAATTTACCGGACTTGATATAACCTGCTTGACCGATCGCAATGCAGGTTTTGCTGCAGTTTAATTGCATATTTACAGGGGGCGTTAAATTCCGCGTGCGGTGCGTTCCGCGCTTACAATACTCTGCCAAGGTAGGGCAAGGTAGGGCACACGCTTGAAGCGCCACGCACCCCACTATTTATAAAATAAGCAAATTAGATGCTTAAACAGAGCATGAGGCGACGGCTTGGCGCTGTGACTGAGCGAGGGCCAAATTCCGCTGGGTGCGAGACCATTGCTCTGGGAAAGCTTGCAGGGTGTAGACTTGCAAGGCATTTTCGTAGCAGGTGATCGCCCGGTCGAGATTATCCACTCGCTCGCCAAAGACGCGATCGCTGTAAGCGACGGCCAAATTATTTTGCGTGCCGGCCCACACTTCTGGGAAGGTGTCGCGGGTAAAGACAACGGATGCGATTTCGTAGCCGGTGATGGCAATTTCCAAGTTGTTCTCCTTGTCGCCGCCGGGGAATTGCTGAATCAGGTTGCTGAAATTGCCAATCGCGCCGGCGATTCCTTGACTTTCCTGGGCGTCCACTTCCGGTAGCGTCGTCGCAGCCCAGCTTTGCAACAGTTGCGCCAAAAAGCCATCCAGCTTGTCTGCGTTGGCTTGCAGCAGCGGGTACACGACTTGCGGGTCAGGATTTTCTGAGACAAGCTGCAAGACTTCACCCAGGAAATTGATATACCCCTCAGGGGTTACAGTAGGGGCTGATGCCTGTTCGATAACAGCAGTCAGTTGGGCACCGAACTCTTGCAAAAACACAGCAGCGTCCTCATTGCCCTCCTGTGAGAGTTTTGCCGACACCAGTTCCATCGTCTGCACTAAGCCAGCATCCACCAGGTCTAGGTTGGCATTCAAAATCTCCAGTTCTTCGCCACCGGCACAAGTGAGCAGCTTTCCGATCACCGCGAGGTAGGCTTCGATGCGTTCTTCAATCATATAGCGTTAGGCTCCATCAGCTGGCTGCTCTATTATCGCTCGCTCCCCCCTCGCTCAACCACAAATCCAACAGCCTCCCACGCCCCACCTCCGCTGTCCCCGCTTATTAGGATTAATCCACCGGACTTGATATCACAGCCCGCCCTTCGCCCAAACAAAAACCGCCGGGACCTCAGCAGTCTCGGCGGCTCTGTGCAAATGGGATTATGGGTGCTGCCAAAACTGACGGGGGGTGCGCGCAATTAGTTTCAAGCAAATTTCCGCCG
>CAZJNL010000667.1:0-3737 GCA_964546515.1 uncultured Oscillatoria sp. | reverse complement strand
GCAGTACCAGCCTTGCTGCCGGCCCGAGTAGATGTCGCCAGAGTCCCAGACGCGCTGGAAAAATTCGCTGACGATCGCTTGGTGGCGAGGGGAGGTGGTGCGGATGAACCGGTCGTACTTGATGTCGAGTTTGTCCCAAAGCCCGTCAAAGGTGGCTGCAATCGTGTCGCAGTGATCCTGGGGCGTTCGACCCAAGGACTCGGCGGTGCGCTGAATTTTCTGGCCGTGCTCGTCGGTGCCGGTAATCAGCAGCACCTGCTTGCCCCGCTGGCGCTCAAACCGCGCCACCACATCGGCGGCGATCGTGGTGTAGGCGCTGCCTATGTGTGGCACATCGTTTACATAGTACAGGGGTGTTGTCAGAGCAAATGTGTTTTTACTTTTATTGGGAGAGGTCATAAGTTACTGCCAGAAAACTTCCCCTATTGCCGACTTTCGCTCATCCATCAGGGGCTTCAAGGTTCTATTTTAGTGGTGATTTTGCCTGTCCGGGCTGCCCGAGCGACCGCCGCTGCCCGCCCGCCGCACTACAAGGCCCGACAAATTTTTTATTTTTTTACCACACTTCTAGGGTTTCGCTGACAATTTCAAGAATTCTTAAACTCTATTCCAGTTACCGCTACCTTGAGGCCACGGGGAAAAACCAGGTTTCTTTAAGAAACCTGGTTTCTCGCTCTTGCGTTTATTGTGCCGGCCTGCTTATCTGACTGCTGACTTAAGCCAGGACGGCTTGTACAATTAGGAATTATCCTCCCTCGCGGCTATCTCCGCCCCCACCGGCACACAAGAGCGCCACGGGACGGCAACAGTCCCCAGCCCCATGTCAAGCCGAGTAAAGTAATGTAAAGTTAGTGGGGAGCAACGGCGTTCATCGGAGGCTTCGATTCAGGCTGACCAGCTATGTCTCTAAAAGGCCCACTACAGATCTCGCGCTCGCTCCTCGCCGCTATGGGGACGCGCATGTTTGTCTGCCACGAGGATCGGATTCCCACCAGCTGTGCTTGTCTAGTGGTGAGCAATCACCGCAGCTTTATGGATGCGCCGCTGCTGATGGCAGCACTCAAGCAACCGATTCGCTTTGCTTGCCATCATTATATGGGTCAGGTGCCGGTGCTGCGGGAGATTGTCACCCAGATCGGTGCCTTCCCCCTGGAAGCGCCGGCCCACCGGCAGCAGCATTTTTTCCTGCTGGCGACGAGGCTGCTGATCGCCAGACAGTGGGTGGGGATTTTCCCAGAAGGGGGACAGCCAATGGTGCGGCCAACTCAGCCTGGTGAAGTGGGGGAGTTTCAGCGCGGCTTCGCCCATCTGGCCATGCGTGCGCCGGTGCGGGATCTGGCGGTGCTGCCGGTGGCGATCTCCTCAAGTGAAGAGGACATCCGCTCCTTGGTGCCGGTGCGCCTGTTGAGTCTGTTTGACCCGGAAGAACCCCTGTTTAAGCGAGAAGGCTGGCACCCTGTGGTAATTTATAAACGTGTCACCCTCCTGATTGGCCGTCCCTATTGGATTGCCCCATCCCACCGGCAAGCCTACCAAGGCAAACAGGCAAAAACGCTTGTGGGTGACTTGGTTGGTCACACTCATGCCGAAATTGCCGGTTTGCTGCGCAAAGGCTGTTGCTGACACCCCACTGCGGCTCCACACTCCCCCAATCCCCCAAAAGCTGATAGATTTGAACTCCCACTCCCACCATGCCAGCAGTTAATAGCGATTTTCGTTTTTTAACGCCCAAACCCCCAACGCCACACTTACCGCTGTTTGTGTTTCTGCCGGGGATGGATGGCACCGGCGAGCTGCTGCGCTGTCAGATTAACTCCGGTTTGGGCCGTACCTTTGATATCCGCACTCTGGCGATTCCTCGGGACGACCTCAGCGGCTGGGAGGTACTGGCAGACAAGGTAATTGAGCTGATCCGGGCGGAATTGAAAGCAGGACGCCACAAGCGTCCTGTTTATTTGTGCGGGGAGTCTTTTGGGGGGTGCTTGGCCCTGATGGTGGCCCGGCGCTCCCACAAGCTGGTTGACCGGCTGATTTTGGTGAATGTGGCGTCTTCTTTTAACCGGCAACCTTTGCTACCCTGGGGGTCGCAGTTTGTCAGCTGGTTTCCTGCTATGATTTATCCTGTCTCGGCTGTCGGACTGCTGCCGTTTTTGGCCTCTTTGGGACGCATCAAGCGCCGCGAGCGCCAAGATTTGCTTCTGGCCATGCAGTCGCTGCCCCAGGCAACCACCAGCTGGCGTCTGTCCCTCCTCAGGGAGTTTAAGGTAACGGACGCCCAGCTGCGCACGATTAGTCAGCCGGTGCTGGCAATTGCCGGTGGCGCTGACCGACTTCTGCCCTCTGTGGAAGAAGCGCAACGTCTGGCAAACTGCTTGCCAAATGCTAAGATAGTCTTGCTGCCGGAAAGCGGGCACGCCTGCTTGCTAGAAAGGGATGTGGATCTTTACCAGATTCTGGAAAGTGAAAATTTTATCGCACACCCCCTTGTCAAATCGCCGGCAGAATATGCTAGAATAAGTATTAGTGTGGGTCACTAGCTCAATGGTAGAGCTTCGGACTCTTAATCCGCAGGTTCAGGGTTCGAGCCCCTGGTGACCCATTCTCCAAATCCCGCACTCCACTTGGATTCCAGCAATTATTAAGAATTGGCGTCCAGGGGCTGGCGCGGAGTGGGAAGCGCCCTGTTGGGCTAGGACGGGTTTTCTGGCGATATCAAAGCCAAAGCGCGATTCAAGATGTCTTCTCGGCTGACCAGAGTTTCCAGAGTCGCCGCATCGTAGCGCCCGCCTTCTACTTCCTCAGCAGCAGCATCAATTGCCCTCGGATAGGCTTCATCTAGCGCTAGGCGCAATTCATCGGGTTTCAGGTAATAACCGCCCGCCTTACGGCGCTTATTTTTATTTTGAATTTGCCAAGCTGAGTTCCGAATCGACAAATCCCACGAGCGAGTTGTGCGATTTTCGACTTGCTGCTTAATCAGGTGCAGCAGGAGAATCACGGCATAGCTGCCGACATTACTAATTTTGTCGTCGCGGCTCATTTCTTCGAGTTCTTCAACGATAACCAGCGCCCCTGAGATATCACCTTTGATCAGCAAGTCTTTGAGGGTGAATAATTCTTCCATAATCAATGACTCAATAGTGGCATTTGGCTAATTTCTATTCTAGCTGAAGTTGCAGCTATTGCCTCCCCACCGGCACGGCACGACTGCAAGGAACGCGGACACACGGATATAAGTAGGCCGGCATAATTAACTCTAACATGGCGGCGGCCAGAAACCAGTATCTTTAAGAATACTGGTTTCTTGATGTTCCATGCCCAATGCCCAATGCCCAATGCCCAATGCCCAATATTTCGGCGCTATTGCTGCGGCGTTTCTTCCAATCGCAGACAGTGCACTCGTCCTGACGCTTCACCGGCAACCACTGTCACCCCATCCGGCGCAACCGCACAGCACCACAAGGCATCCGCGCCGGTGAAACTGGCAATCACCTCCCGACTTTCTAAATCCCACACCTTGAGAGTGCTGTCTTCTGAAGCCGAAATCACCCGCAAGCCATCCGGTGCAATCGCTACTCCTCGCACCCTGCCGGTATGACCGGCGAGAGTGAAAAGTTTCTGGCGGTTTTCCAAATCCCAGACTCTGAGAGTTTGGTCAGATGAACCGGAAATCACCCGCTTTCCATCTGCGGAGACTGCGACAGCGCGTACCGTGCCGGTGTGCCCAAACAGGGTGA
>CAZJNL010000666.1:0-3738 GCA_964546515.1 uncultured Oscillatoria sp. | reverse complement strand
GGATAATGAGCTGTTTTACAAGAATAAGACGATGATGCTGTTTGGCAGCGCTAAGGATGCGGTTGCCAAGCTGGTGTCTGAGGTGAAGCAGCTGTAGGGAAAAGTTTCCCCCTCGTTTTCCTTCTCGTTCCCAGGCGGGAGCCTGGGAATGCTTGTCGGTCGGCTCAGCCGACCGTTTTTTTTGCTCCTAGGGGTAAGGGTAGTCTCCGTGGGTGGCCATCGGTGTCAGGGCGGCCACGGGGGGCCGCCCCTACAGCCTGGAAATGCCTGTCGGGAGGCTCTTGCCTGCCGTTTTTTTGGGTGCCGGTGCGGGCGGGATTGACGACTCCACCTAGGAGAAGTCCGGGAGCGTGGGAGCCACCGTACTTTAGTCGGTGGAGGAAACGCGACTCGGGCGGATTTATCCGCCGTCAACGTTGTGCCCTTTTATTTTGTTCTTTAATCGTAGCCTGTCAATCTAATCAGAAACAAGCTGAGCCTATGATTTGTCTCGCTCTAAAAGATAAGTATAAATTATAACAGCGGATTGGGCGATAAAAATAAACAATGAATTTTCTTTGTCTGCGGCTGCACATTGGGTAGCAGTCAGCTATAATGGTACTGAGCGGGCAAATAACAAGGAGATGAGAGGAGTGCAACTGCGGTGGAATTTTAAACTAAGACCAAGTAAAAATCAGGCTGTTCAGATGTCTGAATGGTTTGTTCCCGTCGCTGCCGATATTCTGCCTGCATAGCCTCTGCTGATATTTTAACTTCCTGTGATATCTTAAACTTTGTAACGCAATTGCCAGCAATTTAATGGCTACCCAACCCCCCAAAATTCCAGACACCCCTGTAAAAAATGCCATTAACCGAGTAGATGCGCTAGTTTGTTTGCGAGGATTTGCCTGTCTGATGGTTATTATCGCGCACTGTGCCGCACCGAAAGCAGCAATTTTATATAAAATTTCGATAAAAACTTAGATTTTAGCTGGCTATTTTTTAGTGCCGGTGGCGTTGCAGTAAGAATTTTCTTTTGTCTCTCAGGATACCTAATGGGGAAATTATTTTACACCCAACGTTACACCCCAGATAAATCAGGAATAATCAAATTTTGGCGCAACCGAATACTGCGAATATTTCCGCTTTATTACTTTGCCGTTATCAGCTTAAGTATCTTCATTTACCAACACATTTTCCCCCCCAAAAACTGGCAATATTTAATCCGAATTCTCACCTTCACCTACAATCAATCCTTACCAGTCATCTTTAACGGTGCCTTGTGGTCTTTATCTACCGAAGTTCAATTTTATCTCATCGTTCCCTTTATTTATATATTTCTGAAAAACCGCCTTACCAAACCCAGTCAAATCTGGCAAACAGTTTTATTCTTGCAAATTGGATTATTAATAATCCGATATCTAGGATGGCAACAAATCACCGCCAACTTTCAAGACATAACGGTGCAGTTAAATGAATTTGCCAAATATCTTTACACCCCAATGGTAGCTAACCTAGATTCCTTCTTATGCGGATTTTTGCTCAATCCTTTAATTTTACATCAAAATCGGCACCCCATAGTTAACCTAGTTAACCATTTTCGCCGCCTATTAACGGCCACAAAAAACCTGCAAATCCCCCCCAAACAAACCGCCATAACCCTGCTATTATTGCTTTATTTTATCCCCGCCTATATCAAATACCACAACCAGCCAATCTTATTAATAATCGCCCCAACAATTACATCTGCTGTTACCTGTTATTTTATTTGGGTATTTGAGGCAGGTGTGGCCTATCAAAACACCCAAAAAAAACAACCATTATCTTTAATTGCGTGTCTTAAAAACCCTTGGGTATTGGCAGAATTTTTTGGCACATTATCCTACAGCGTCTATATTTGGCATCTTCCCATTATAGTTGCCTGTACCCCAATTTTCACATCCCCAATCCCCCTAGAAGCATACTTTAAAAGAGTAATAGCTACCTTAATAATTGCCACCCTCACCGCCACCGCAACTTATTATTTAATTGAACTCCCAGCCTTGCAATTAAAAACATCTAAAAAAAGCACCTCTACTTGATTTGTGATTTTTTTTATAAACTTGGCGAAGCCGTCTTGGCCACTTGCTCTAGCCCCCCGTCCACCATCTTTCGTCCTACAGCCTCAATTCTTTCCCCAGGTGCAGCTGCTGCTGGTATCAAACGGCATTGGCACGATTCCCAAAGATTTGCAATTATCCTACAAATACAGGCAGATTTCGGTCGTCGCTCTAGGGGGTTTTAGGATTGGCTCTGTGTCGCCTGGATGACAAACAATTGCGAATTTTAGTCATCCCAAAATTCTTAATATTTTTTTAATGTGAAAAATGAGGTAACAGTTATATTATGAAAGTGCGGTAAGAATACGTTCTTACTAAAAAGAAGGCCAAGTAAGAAAATTTACCAGGGAGAAAGCTATGAGACTCACTTGGACAAAACGGGCCGGATTTAAGGGAGTCCTGGAACGGTTAGCAAATTTAAGACGAAATGCAGAAAGTATACCTAGTATAGCTATAGGTTTATCTGACCGACTCATAGATATAGCTAAGAGTGATGTGGGAACGGTATTGAGCGTTCTCAATACAGACATAGAAGGTTTGAACGAACTTCAGTCCTACAGCCGGTTGCAGAAATATGGATTCAATGAAATTGCCCGTGAAAAACCGCTAACGTGGTACATACAGCTGCTTAAAACTTTTCAAAATCCTCTGGCTATTCTGTTAATCGCACTAGCCCTCCTGGCTTGGCTGACGGACGACAAGAAAGCAGCCATCATTATTATAACAATGGTTGTTTTCAGCGGTATTCTGCGCTTTTCTCAAGAATATCGCTCTAGTAAAGCCGCAGAAAAGCTCCAAGAAATGGTGACAACGACCTGCACAGTCAGCCGTAAAGATAAGCGCAAAAGCATTTCACCTGAAGTTTTGAAAGAGTATGGAATTACTCTACAGATACGCGACCCACAGAAACAAGAAATTCCCATCAAGTTACTGGTGCCGGGAGATGTGATTTACCTTTCTGCTGGAGACATGATTCCGGCGGATGTAAGATTAATGGCTGCCAAAGATTTATTTGTCAGTCAGGGTTCGCTGACCGGTGAATCTCTGCCCGTCGAAAAATATGCAGCACTACCCGACCGGGAAGCGCCAGCAAAAAATCCCCTGGAAATGGCCAATCTTTGTTTTATGGGCACCACTGTCGTCAGCGGTTCTGGGACGGCAGTTGTTGTGGAGACTGGTAGCAATACTTACCTGGGATCTCTCGCCAAAACTGTCGTCGGTCAGAAAGCGATGACGAGTTTTGACAAAGGGGTGAATGGAGTCAGCTTCCTCCTGCTGCGCTTCATGTTGGTGATGGCACCAGTGGTTTTTCTGATCAATGGCTCCATCAAAGGAAATTGGACTGAAGCTTTCTTTTTTGCCCTCTCAGTCGCCGTGGGGTTAACGCCTGAAATGTTGCCCATGATTGTGACAGCGAATCTGGGGAGAGGCGCTCTGGCGATGGCAGACAAAAAGGTAATTGTCAAAAACATCGATGCCATCCAAAACTTGGGCGCGATGAATATTCTCTGTACCGACAAAACAGGCACGCTCACCGAAGGAAAGCCCTCCCTCGTCAGCATTGAGCCCGTGCCGGGCGTCTCGACCGAAGAATTGCTGCAGATGGCAGGTGCGCTTCAGAAAACGAGTGAGCACCCATTGGCCCATGCCGTTATGGAGA
>CAZJNL010000665.1:0-3753 GCA_964546515.1 uncultured Oscillatoria sp. | reverse complement strand
CCGAAGCGACTGCCTCCAAAAGTTGCAACTTTGGTTAAGTAGCAACTTGAGTTATCTAGTGAAACGCCTAATTAGTAGTCTGTTAAAGTGGGTTTGCTTATGAAGTTGACGCCCTCTCAAATCGCACAAATTGAAACCTTTTTGCAAAAGACACGGGACGATATTTATCCAGAGCCGCCCAGCGATGTTCACACAAGGTTGAGCAAGAAAATGCTCGAACACTCTTTAACTAAAATTAGTTTGCCCCCGCAAGCTAAAGTATTAGATGTTGGGTGCGGACAAGGAGTGGCCCTAGAGCTGTTTCGAGAAAAAGGATATGTGCCCGTAGGGATTACCCTGGGAAAAGAGGACATCAATGCATGCAGGGAAAAGGGATATGAGGCTCACGAGATGGATCAGTCCTTCTTGGAATTTAATGAGAGTGAGTTTGACTTTATATGGTGCAGGCACTGTATAGAGCACAGCATTTTCCCCTACTACACCCTGTCGGAATTATTCCGCGTCCTCAAACCTAAGGGCTATCTTTATATTGAGGTGCCTGCTCCAGATACAATTGCCGACCACCAAAAGAATCCCAATCACTATAGCGTTTTGGGCAAAAGTATGTGGGAGTCATTAATAAGCCGTGCGGGGTTTAGAATAATTGACACAAGAAGCCTTCAATTTCCTCTGAAAGTGAGGGACCGGAGAACCGGCAAAATTGAGGAAGGAATAGATACCTACTGGACATTCATTCAGCAAAAACCGTAAGCGATGAAGTGGGCCTGCCCAAAAAAGCTGAATTGGCGGGCGGGATTAAGAAACCCGGTTTCTTAAAGAAACCGGGTTTCTGGCATCTGGTGATTTCAGGGTTCTTTTCACCGGCACGCTCAGTTATTTCCAGCTGTCCCAAGATTGATTAAAAATCGAAGTATTGGGAAAAGCAACCGGATTGCCATTACTTTGCAGGCGCTGCTGCAGCGCGAGCAGCGCCGGATCTGAGACAGGGAATGACTGCACTATCTGGTAAGGCATTATCCCGGTTTCCAAAGCAAAAGCCGCCGCAGTGCCGGCTGCAGCGCCGGCAGACCACTCAAAAGAATGCACCCGGTAGGCGGCGGCGGCGATGTGCGATGTAGCAATACTCTTACCGGCAACCAGCATATTGTCAATTTTCTGGGGAATCATCGCTCGCAGGGGAATTTGGAACGGATACGCCGTACCGGCACCCCGGCGCTCGCCCTGGCGCTCTTTGTTCCCAGGAGCTTCCGGGGGGCTCGCCGCCATGCAGGGGTGAAAGTCAATCGCGTAGTGCCCAATCCCCACAGAATCGGGATAGATAGTAGAGCGCGTTCGCTGCTTGGTTTCTTCCACCGGCTGCTTATCAGTTATCACCTTTAAGGCGTCCAAACCGGCAAGCCCCTCCCACAAATTGCGATACACTTCTGGCAGCAAATTCAAACGATACCACTCTTCCCGAAAGTCTTTGCGAGAAATATCCACTTCCCACACCATAAAACCTTCAGGCTGTCCAGCCGAGGGCCGACCAATTATCCGGCGTCCTTCGCGCATATACGGATATTTAGACAGTCCGTGCGCCGTTCCCATTGGAGAGTCTAACCCAGCCAAAAAGCGGTTATTTAGTTGCGGCTTTTTGACCCCATCACCCAGCTGGGAATCAGTCGTACCGGCAACGAGCCAGTAAAAAAATCCGAGCGCCTTTTCTTCACCTTTGCGCAAGCTTTCCACGCGCAATCCGCCCATCCAGCCTCCCGGCTGCAGCTGACCGGTTGCTTGCAGTTGCTCGCGGGTGTAAATTAGGTTATCTGCCTCGGTTCCAGGCCGGTAGTCGTTGCCCCACGTCCAGTTTTGCATGGAGATGTCGCCCGGATAGATAGGGTACTTCCGGGGGTCTGGAGGCAGTTTTTCATCCGGCTTCACACTCCAAATGCGCCGGTAGGTGAAAACCAAGGGAAAACTAGCCAGTCGCTGCAATTCGTAGCTGTAGTATGGCGCATATTCCGGATAGAAATTGGGCATTTTGTGCTGCTGGGGTTCCGCCGTGGCTTCCATCGCAAAGGTATAGGTGAAGCCCTGGGTGCAGTAGGGGTCGGCGGTTTCGCTGGAAGAGGAGGGTTCCAAGCTGGATCGAGGGTCGATACCCAGCCGGTAGGGAACGTCAGCGAGGGCTACGAGTTCGCCGGTTTCCGTAGCGTCCACGACGTACCAGTCAGCGGGTTTCTGAGCCGGTTTGTCAGTTTTCAGAGGCGCGAAGCGGATAATAGTTTTGTCAAACCGGCGCGAATTCTCGTAGCGGTAGGCGTCTTCGATAGTTTGAGAGAGGGGTTCGGTATTGAGAGGGGGTGTGCCCGCCGCCGGTTGGTGCTGAATGGCAATCGCGCCGGCAATCTGTTGCCCAGAGGGGCTAATTTCCAGTTCCTTTATGACAGTGTTGAGATACCATTTTAGCTTGCCTTTGCCCTGTTTGGCGGCATCTTTCAAAATATCAAACAGCAATTTGTGCCCGTCGTAGGGGAGAAAACAGGACTCACTCACCCAACAAGCGCCGGGATTGAGCCGGTCGTAGCGCTCCTTAATTCGCTCTCGAAATTTCAGGTAGCCGCGAGGGTAGAATAGCAGCTGGCGCTGGGTGGGGCGTTCGTCGAGGGCGGAAGTTCCTTGGGATGAAATTTGACCGCCCACCCAGTCGGTGATTTCGGTCATGCAAACCGTGCGACCGGCAAGCAAGCCTTCGTAGGCGGTGGCTGCGCCGGCGAGCCCCCCGCCGACCACTAAGATTTCGCAGGTTTCTTGTGTGTCGGGGGTGCGGGGGGGTGTGGCTGTGGCTGCTGGGATGAATGACGCCAGCCAAGTTAAGCCCAGGGTGAAACTGATCAGTGGTTTGCCGGTGATTTGCCAGCTCGCTGCGTGCATGGTAAAGAGTCTGCTCGTTAGGTATGTCCTTGCGGTCAAGACGCCATTGATTGCGTCCGTGACAGACGCCGGTAGCGCCCAAATATTCATTGTGAACCATACGGACGCTTATTTGTAGCCTCCGGATAGTGAAAGATCCCGATTGCGGGAAAGCCCGGATGCCCAAAATCGGAAATTTTCCACCTCTGTCCGATGCCTGCCGGTCAAGTCTTGCCGCACCGGCAAGTTTCAAAGCGGCTTCCTACTCCACTGACTGTCTGCGTAACAAAACTTCCTCTCTCGGTTAAAATTATACCTTATATCCGTATTTATTCGGATTGTTTTATGTCAAAATTTGATTGACAGGCGCGAATTTTTTCTTTTTTTAACGAAGATAGGGGGGAGCGCCACCGTGGCCTTAAACCTAGCCGGGGGTTATGAAGTAGAAAATTTTTCCATAACTTTCCTGAAGACTTTGTGAAGGGGGTGAAAGCTTATGTCAGCAAGGTAAGACAAATAAGGAGTCACTCAAATGGCAACCTGGACAGGAACAAACGCTGCCGAATCCCAGTATTGGAAAAGCGCGGAGACTATCAATATGGATGGTCAGGGCGGGAATGATACGCTGTTTGGTTATACCGGCAATGACACGATTCGTGGGGGTGACGGCAATGACCTTATAGATGGTTGGTCTGGTGACGACTATCTGTGGGGCGGAAATGATTCCGACACGATATTGGGGAACGTTGGTAACGACCGGGTGTGGGGCGATGCTGGGAACGACAGCCTGTTAGGAAATTCTGGTGACGACCTGCTTTATGGCGGACTCGGTGATGATACCCTTGATGGCGGCACTGGGAA
>CAZJNL010000664.1:0-3759 GCA_964546515.1 uncultured Oscillatoria sp. | reverse complement strand
GGTGGCGGCGGGAACGCCATTAACCGCATGATTGCTAGCGATGTGTCAGGGGTGGAATTTTGGTCGATTAACACCGACGCCCAAGCCCTCAGCCAGTCTAGTGCGCCTAAACGCTTGCAGATCGGACAAAAGCTAACCCGCGGTCTGGGAGCCGGCGGCAATCCGGCAATTGGCCAAAAGGCAGCTGAAGAATCTCGCGATGAGATTGCCCAGGCTCTGGGTCAGTGCGACCTCGTGTTTATTACCGCCGGTATGGGCGGCGGCACCGGCACGGGGGCGGCTCCGATTGTGGCTGAAGTGGCAAAGGAAGTCGGAGCCCTGACTGTGGGCGTTGTGACTCGTCCGTTCACCTTTGAGGGGCGTCGCCGCACTAGCCAAGCTGAGGAAGGCATTAACGCTCTGCAAAGTCGGGTGGACACGCTGATTATTATCCCCAACGACAAGCTGCTGTCCGTGATTTCCGAACAAACGCCGGTGCAAGAAGCTTTTCGGGTCGCCGATGACATCCTTCGCCAAGGGGTGCAGGGGATCTCCGATATCATCACTATTCCAGGTTTGGTTAATGTTGACTTTGCTGATGTCCGAGCGGTGATGGCCGATGCCGGCTCGGCACTGATGGGGATCGGTATTGGCTCTGGCAAATCGCGGGCGCGGGAAGCCGCTACTGCAGCTATCTCCTCGCCTTTACTGGAATCCTCTATAGAAGGGGCTAAGGGCGTAGTTTTTAATATCACCGGCGGCACCGATCTGACGCTTCATGAGGTCAGTGGCGCTGCCGACATCATCTATGAAGCTGTTGACCCTAATGCCAATATTATTTTTGGTGCCGTGATTGACGACCGCCTCCAGGGTGAGATCAGAATTACTGTGATCGCTACTGGATTTACCGGCGAACCTCAATCTAATGCGCCGGCGGCGAAAGTGATTACCCCCCCACGATCCGCTGCTAGGCCGGCGGCACCACCCCCACCCGCTTACGAACCCCAAAAACCTCAACAGTCACCGGGATTGGACATTCCCGAATTCCTGCAACGGCGGCGTCCGCCAAAAAGTTGAGAGTTGAGATTTTAGATTTTAGATTTTAGATTGAATCTAAAATCTAAAATCGTCTATCGCCTGCGTCAAGGAATTTTAAAGGCTTAATTAAAGATTTTAAATGAGGGCCATCATTTTGAATCTTTAAGGGTTAATTGTTAAGGGATAAATCTGGGTGAAATTATCAGTGGCGAACGCGGCAGATGGTATACCGGTCAGCACCGTCGGCTAGCTGCAGTCAGGGAGTCCCAAACGCAACAATCTTTTATGCCGGTGTTAAACAGAACGCTACACCAATCAAATCCTCACCGGCTGTAAAATCCGCAATTGCGCGTCTCAGCCGCACCGCCGGGAGGCGGCAAATATCCGCACCGGCTCCGCTCGCTCGTGGCAACCCCACCCAAAGCGATTCTCTTGGCGAACGAGTTTCCCGAACTAGAATCACTGCCCTGAAAACCCCTAACATTTTCAACGCTCGCAGTCGGGGCATCTTGCCCCGACTGTCCGGTTGCATCGATTTTCTAGCGCTGTAAGGTCGGGAGCGCGCCAGATAGAAAACCTGCCGGCTTTGGCTGGCACCCGCCCCTACCCTACAATAACAATTGCGGGCTGGGACTTGATATGAATTCCTAAAAATTCTCAATTCAAAATACCAAATTGAAAATTATTTCCAATGCCCAGTCAGACCCTTACCTGGCCAATCCCAGAGAAGATCGCTGACATTATACACGATAGGGCAGCGTCTGTCAAGAAGAAGGGATTGCTCCTGACCCCGGATATTGATATGAAAATCTTATAGAAGAGATTTAGAATATTAATATAATGTGCCAGGAGAAGTATCTGGAAGTCTCAGTAAACTTAAGTTGCAGTCCCATCATTCATGTCAGACAGTCCCAACTGCTGACAGGACGAGTGGCTTGTAACGAAATTTAACACTTGTGGGTATGACAGCTGCAGCCAGAACAAGCGTGCCAGTTGCTTTGACGATTGCGGGTTCCGATAGCGGCGGCGGTGCCGGCATTCAGGCTGATATCCGGACATTTGCCTTTCACTGCGTCCACGGCACCAGTGCCATAACCTGCGTGACGGCTCAGAACACTCTGGGTGTGACGCGAGTGGATGCCCTACCGGCGGCGTCTGTCGTTGCCCAGATCGAGGCAGTTGTCTCGGACATTGGGGTGGGAGCGGTCAAAACCGGCATGTTGCTCAACCAGGAAATCATTGCAGCTGTGGCAGAGCGGGTGAGAGCGCTAGGTTTGGCCAACTTGGTCGTAGACCCGGTGATGGTGTCGCGCACCGGCGCGAGGCTGATTGATGATGACGCTGTGGCCACCTTGCGGAACGCCCTGCTCCCACTGGCGGCGATTGTGACACCGAATCGATACGAAGCTATGCTGTTGAGCGGCTTGCAGATTCACACCCTCGACGACATGCGAGCTGCAGCTCAGCAAATCCACCGGCTCGGACCTAAGGCAGTATTAGTCAAAGGGGGAAGCATGGAGGGGAGTCTGCGGGGCGTCGATGTGTGGTTCGATGGCCACAAGCTGGAAACCCTGAAGACATCTGTAGTGGATACCGCCAACACCCACGGCAGCGGCTGCACCCTCTCAGCGGCTGCAGCCGCCAATCTAGCCCTGGGTAAAGACCCCCTATCTGCCATCAAACAGGCCAAGGAATACGTCACCGCTGCCCTTGTGCACGCCTTATCCATTGGAGCAGGCAGCGGGCCATTAGGACACTTTTTTCCGCTGCTGCAATCTCCAGGCTAAACAGAATTGAAAAATGAAAGATTAAGATTTATCAAAAGCCCAAATTCCTTCAGTTTTCTCTTATAATAGATAAATTTTAAGAGAAAACTGAAGTCAGCAATGTTTCATAAAGAATCTATAAAAACAGACAATAATAAAGTCCCTTTGCGGAAGGCAATAAACATGGCTAGCGGACTTTTTTTAGGATCTGGAGTCGGGGTAGGAACAAACCCGCTGCGAGACGCCGAGCGTCGGCGCCGCCGCATGTACCAGGCGATTGTGCTGATGCTGGTCGTAACTTCCCTGATCAGCGCCTACACCTATCGTCTGGTGGATATGCAGCTGATACAAGGCTCGCAGAACCGGCAGCGAGCGGATAACAACCGCATCCGCTTGGTGCCGATGCGTGCGGAACGAGGCAATATCCTAGACCGCAACGGCAAACTGCTGGCGGCGAATCGCCTGTCTCGTTCCGTGTATTTGTGGCCGAAGGAACAAAAGCCACAAGAATGGTCGCGCACAGCACAGAAACTCAGCTCTGTGCTCAACATCCCCGCCGCCGAGATTCTCAAAAAATTGCAGAAGACCGGCTACAAATCCGCCATGCCGGTGCGGATCGGAACGGGGATCGACCAGAGTGCCTTCGTAGCGCTGGCAGAGCGATCTGCCGAATTTCGGGGCGTTGAGATTCGTCCGGAAGCCAGCCGCTACTATCCGAACGGCGACCTGGCCAGTCACATTCTGGGATACATTGGCGAAGCGAGCGCCGAAGAGTTGCTAGCCAACCCAGACTATCCGATGGGCATGATAGTTGGCCAAATGGGAATCGAGCGCATGGCCAACAAGCAGCTCAGTGGAGTCTGGGGGCGTCGCCTGATTGAGGTGAATGCCGTGGGTGAGGAATTGCGCCAATTGGGCGTCGATCCTCCCAAACCCGGAGATGCGGTGCGGCTGACTTTAGACCTCAACCTCCAGA
>CAZJNL010000663.1:0-3763 GCA_964546515.1 uncultured Oscillatoria sp. | reverse complement strand
TCCCCCTCTCCCCCTCTCCCCCTCGCACGCCGGTGAGAATCGCAAACTTCTTAAACGGGCCAAGGATGGGGGCGAACGCGAGCCTTTCACTCCTCTAGTATATACTCCTTTTGACAGCATTCAACAGTCTCCGGGTCTGGCGCTGACCCAGGGGGGGCGCTGCGGTCAAGCGCCACCGCGCAGGATTGATTGCGCCCCCGCTCCTTGGCTTGATAAAGTGCCTTGTCAGCAGCCCTAATCAGGGCGGCTGGCGATTCTGTATGGCTTGGCACTGTGCTAGCAATGCCTGCGCTCAGTGTAATATAATCGCTGACAGAAGATTTGGCGTGGACAATCTTTAGCTGCTGCACCTCTAAGTGGATCGATTCAGCCACCCGCAAGGCACCGTTAAAATCTGTGTTAGGCAGGAGAGCGGCAAACTCTTCTCCCCCATAACGAGCTACTAAATCTGCTGGGCGCTTGACCGCACGACTAATCGCCCCCGCCACCTGCTTTAAACAATTGTCCCCCGCTTGATGGCCGTAAGTATCGTTATATAATTTGAAGCTATCAATATCGCACAAAACCAGCGCCAGATGCAATTTAGATCGCGAATATCGCTGCCATTCTCGATGCAAGTATTCGTCAAAGTGGCGGCGGTTGGCAATTCTCGTCAAGCTGTCATAATCAGCTAAATGCTGCAATTTTTCGTTAGCTTTTTGTAATGCTGACTCGGCGCAGCGGCGTTTTTCAATCTCCTGAAGCAGCAAAGCATTTTGCTCTTTCAGGAGCCGGTTGCGATCCTGAAGGCTGATTTGCAGGCGGCGCACAGTCAGTTGATTCTCAACGCGAGCCAAGACTTCTTCAACTTGAAACGGCTTAGTAATGTAGTCTGCGCCCCCGACACTAAAGGCTTTTACTTTGTCAAGCGCCTCATCAAGAACGCTGATAAAAATTACCGGTATGTTGCTAGTATTTTCTGAACTTTTCAACAAAGCGCACACCTCATAGCCATTCATCCCCGGCATATTAATATCCAGCAAAATCAGGTCAGGCAAAACCGTTTGACACGCAGTCAGAGCCATCTGGCCGTTCAAAGCTTTGCGAACTGTGTACCCCAGCTTCGTCAGCATGGAGGATAAGACGCGCAAGTTGTCTGGCGTATCGTCTACCACGAGAATATTACCTTTGGGTGGATCGACTGGACTTTTACTCATTTTCTTTTTCCCAGGGCTGTCCACTATAATTTTCCCCCGCAGGGGCAGAGGCGAACAGCTAGAAAGCGATTTGACTCTCCATAAGTTTAGAAAAAAGGGGTTCAGTTGGGGGGACTGCCTGGGATGTCTCTCCTGGCCAGCGCACTCATCTCTCTTGGGAGTCTCTTGCGAGCAAGGCTGGCTGAGCTGATGGCAAGATGCTGGCCGTCGGTCGGGGAATACCGAACCGTTAAACTGTCCGCATTGAAAGTCTCTTCACCCCTGTGCAATTTATTCTAAACTGGTAAGCGCTGTATGAATTATCTCAGAGCGGGAATGGTAAAGTAAATAGTGGTTCCCACTCCCAGCTGAGATTCTACCCATATCCGCCCCCCGTGGCGCTCAACAATTTTCTTGCAGATGGCCATGCCGAGGCCAGTCCCGGGGTAGCTGTCATAGGAGTGCAGCCGTTGGAAAGCCTCAAATATGCGCTGGAAGTGTTGGGGATCTATGCCAATACCATTGTCGCGGACGGCGAGCAGCCACTCGCCGCCGTTCTGCACTTGTGCTGAAATCTCTATCTGCGGGGTAACAGAGGGGTGGCGAAACTTAATTGCATTCCCAATCAGGTTTTGGAAAAGCTGAATCAATTGCGTGTCATTGCCCATTACTTTTGGCATCTGCGAGTGGGTAATGCAAGCGCCACTTGAGGAGATCTCAGAGCGCAAATTAGCCAGCACCTCTTCTAGCAAGGTTTGGCAGTCAGTCAGTGCAAATTTTGGAGTGCCACTTCCCACCCTCGAATAGGATAGCAAGTCCTGAATTAGCTGTCTCATCCTCAAACCCGCCTTGACAAGCTCGCGAATGTAGCGCTTGGCGTCCGCCCCCAGAATGGCTTCATATTTCCTGGACAGCAGCTCCGCATTGCCAATGATAACCTGTAGGGGCGATTGCAAGTCGTGGGATGCTATATAAGCGAATTGTTCTAATTCGGCGTTGGAGCGCGTCAGTTCCAGGTTCAACACCTGCAATTGTGCGTTTTGCTCTGCCGTCTGGTCGTGCAATTGTTTGAGTTCAGCGTTGGAGCGCGTCAGTTCTTCATTCAACAACTCCAACCGCGCATTTTTCTCGGCAAGCTGGTGCTGCAGCTGGCGTATATTCAGTTGATTCGCGATGCGGGCTAGAACTTCCTGAATCTGAAAGGGCTTGGTGATGTAGTCTGCGCCACCGGCACTAAAAGCTTTCACTTTGTCCAGCGCACTGTCAAGAGCGCTCAAGAAAATCACCGGCACGTCGCGAGTTTTCTCGGAAGCTTTCAGGCGCTGGCAAACTTCATAGCCATCCATATCCGGCATCATAATGTCCAGTAAAATCAGATCGGGCAAGGCACTATCGCACATAGTCAGAGCCATCTGCCCGCTCAAGGTTTTGCGAACTGCGTACCCCCGCTTTGTCAGCATGGAGGATAAAATGCGCAGGTTATCTGGCGTATCGTCAACCACTAGAATGGTGCCTTTAGGCTGAGCGACTGAATTTTCACTCATCATTTCTTCACGGGGACTGTACATAACCAGATTACCACAGTAGCGCTGCCCCGCAACACACCCTACTTTCTAGATTCCCACAGTAGCGTTGCCCCGCAACGCACCCTACTTCCTGGTGGGAGAGGGGTGGAGGGGAGTGCGAAAACGGGAGGCTCCCGATTCAGTCTCCCTCCTGTTGGGTCAATATCATAATTTTCTCAAACTGGAAATTATTGGCTAAATCTGCTATAACTTCCCCCAGTGGGGCATTTTCAAGCGGAACCCGCTCCAGCAACTCCAAAATGATGTCATCGCTACCTTGGGATGCCGCACTGTATACCTCTGCCACCCATTCAGGCGACATTTGAGCTAAGTGATCCCTTAGGTCGGTAGAGGGCAAAATTATTTCGGGTTTTGGCCAGACGCCGCTTGTTTGGCGGCTTTCTTCTTCATATATATATACTGCCCCCAGATGCTGGCCGATTTTTGACAAAATCTCGTCTTTTTGGAAAGGCTTGCCAATAAAATCATCGCAACCGGCGGACAAAACCATCGAGCGGTCTTCCTCAAAGGCGCTAGCCGTCAGGGCAATAATCGCTGTCGCCTGACCTCGCAAATGGGATTTAATCTGTTTGGTCGCCTCGTAGCCGTCCATCACCGGCATCCGCATGTCCATCACAATCAAGTGCGGCTCCCAACTCTGCCACACCTCAATCGCTTCTTGACCGTTCTGGGCTTCTCGCACCTCAAAGCCAATTGAGGCGAGGATTTGAACTAGGAGCAGGCGGCTCTCCAGGCGGTCGTCAACCACCAGAATGCGATATTTAGGTTGGTCGGGCGCTACACCTTTAACCTGGCGCTGCGGCGGAGTTGCTTGAACTTCAGTCGCGTCGATCTGCTTTATCTGGATGTCAAAGGTGAAGGTGCTTCCCTGACCTACTGCACTGCTGACACTAATATCTCCCCCCATCAGTTGCACGAATTTTCGGCTGATGGGCAACCCTAAACCGGTTCCTTGCTGGGATTTACGACCCGTTTCTGTTTGTCCGAAGGCTTCAAATAACT
>CAZJNL010000662.1:654-3770 GCA_964546515.1 uncultured Oscillatoria sp. | reverse complement strand
GGGCTAAAGCCCAACTACAAACCTTAGGGCTAAAGCCCAACTACAAACTTTGGGCTAAAGCCCAACTACAAACCTTAGGGCTAAAGCCCAACTACAAACAGTCGCCTGCAGACCTGTGATTACCGCTCTCGGACTTTCACCGGCACCGGCACCACCTCTGGTTGCGATTCCGCCCGGGTTCCCTCCAGGGCTTTCGATACTAGCCCAATCGCCAAACACACTACAGCCACTAGGATTATTGCGGTTGTCATAAATTTTGTTAACGTCTCGCCTGGTATGTATGTAAACGATTGTAACATTCATTTAACCATTGTCTACTCCCCCGGGTCGGTTTTCCGATCCTGCCGGTGGCCGTCCACAGAAGCGTTGAAACACAACATTACGCGGAAATCAACTTGAAGACTGCATCCTGGAAAACAAAACCCCAGCAATCTTCTTGCGGATTACCGAACACTCCCCGACCCCGTGGCCTTTACTTTTCTTAAACTTTGCCCCCCAAGAAAAAAACCCCCTGCTGCGGGAGCAGGGGGTAAGGCGGCGGGGCGGCAGGGTGGGCAGGGGGGCACCCTGTAGGGGCGGGTTCACCCCAAATCCAAGCCACACAACCAGAATGTGAATAAACCCGCCCCCCCAACCGTGTCATGTAGGGGCGGGTTCACCCGAAATCCAAGCCACACAACCCAGAATCTGAATAAACCCGCCCCCCGATGCCCCATGCCCCATGCCCCATGCCCAATTTAATTGAAATAGTCCTGCAGTGCTTTCACCTCCAGGGGTTGCGAGTTCAGGGCTCGCAGGGCAGCAGCAGTGGCCGAGGCCCCGGCAATTGTCGTAATAATCGGCAACTTGTAATCCAGCGCCGTGCGGCGGATGCGGCGGGCGTCCGTCTGGGACTCCTCACCCGAAGGAGTGTTAATAATAAACTGAATCCGCTCATTCTTAATCCAGTCGATGACGTGAGGGCGACCCTCATGGACTTTCAGCACCAGCTCCACATCTTTAATGCCGTTCTCCTGCAAAACGTGGCGGGTGCCGTCAGTGGCCACAATTTTAAAGCCCAAATCAATCAACTCTTTCACCACCGGCACAACCGCCACTTTGTCGCGGTGGTTCATTGACACAAACACAGTACCGCCTTTGGCCAAGCGCACCCCTGCAGCCAGTTCCGCCTTAGAAAACGCTGTTCCAAAGGTGCTGTCTATTCCCATAACCTCTCCCGTAGAGCGCATTTCCGGCCCCAACAGCGTGTCCGCACCTGGAAACTTATCAAACGGAAGAACCGCTTCCTTCACCGAAATGTGCTGCGGAATCACTTCCTGCGTGAACCCTAAAGACTCCAGGGTTTCCCCAGCCATAACCCGAGACGCCAACTTGGCCAAAGGTACGCCAATCGCCTTAGAAACAAACGGCACCGTGCGAGAAGCGCGGGGATTCGCCTCCAGAATATACACCAGCTCGCCCTGAACGGCATACTGGATATTCATCAGGCCCACTACTTTTAGCTCTTTCGCCAGCTGCGCCGTCCAACTGCGGATGGTATCCAACACCGGCGGCGACAGAGTGATATAAGGAATAGAGCAAGCCGAGTCCCCAGAGTGAATCCCCGCCTCTTCGATGTGCTCCATAATCCCGCCGATCACCACCCGACCGGTCGGATCTGCCAGCGCATCCACATCCACCTCGATGGCATTCTCCAGAAACTTGTCAATCAAAATCGGGTGATCCGGTTCCACCTGCACCGCAAAAGTCATGTAGCGCTCCAACTCAGCGTCAGAGTAGACAATTTCCATCGCCCGTCCCCCCAACACATAGCTAGGGCGCACCACCACCGGATAGCCAATTCGCTTGGCCACCACCAGCGCGTCCTCGTAGTTGCGAGCTATGCCATTCGCCGGCTGCTTGATATCCAGCTGGCGGAGAATCTTCTCAAACCGCTCCCGGTTCTCAGCGATATCAATCGAGTCGGGAGAAGTCCCCCAGATTTTCGTTTGCACGTTGGCAACCAGACCGGATTCCAGCGCCTTTTGCAAGGGCAGTGCTAGCTTCAAAGGCGTTTGGCCACCAAACTGGATGATCACGCCCTCTGGATTTTCCGCTTCTATAATATTGAGCACGTCTTCTTTGGTCAGCGGCTCAAAATACAGCCGGTCGCTGGTGTCGTAGTCTGTGGAAACCGTCTCTGGGTTGGAGTTGACCATGATTGTCTCAAACCCCTCAGCTCGCAGCGCGAAGGAGGCGTGACAGCAGCAAAAGTCGAACTCGATCCCTTGGCCAATGCGGTTGGGCCCGCCGCCGAGAATCATCACTTTCCGTTTCTCGGACGGTCGCACTTCTGACTCTTCCTCGTAGGTGGAATAGTAGTAGGGCGTCACCGCTTCAAACTCAGCGGCGCAGGTGTCCACCAGTTTGTACACCGGCTTGACTCCCAAACTCTGCCGGTAAGCCCGCACCTCGTCTTCTGTCGTCTTGGTGGCGAAGGCTATCTGCCTGTCGCTGAACCCCTGCCGCTTTATAGCATACAGCTGCTCTTTTGTCAAGGCTTGCAGCGAAGTGCGCTTGAGGAATTTCTCAGTTTGCAGCAAATCCGCCATTTTGTCGAGGAACCACGGGTCAATGCCGGTGAGCTCGTAGATTTCCTCGACGCTCATGCCCATCATCATGGCGTGGCGGATGGTGAAGATGCGCTCTGGATTGGGGGTGCGCAAACCGGCGCGAATTTGCTCCAGACTGGGCAGGACTTCTTGCCGGTCGCAACCCCAGCCGGCACGCCCGGTTTCCAGGGAGCGCAGCGCCTTTTGCAGGGACTCCTGGAAGGTGCGCCCAATGGCCATCGCTTCGCCGACGGACTTCATTTGGGTGGTGAGCACCGGATGGCTTCCGGGAAACTTCTCAAAGGCAAACCGGGGGACTTTGGTGACAACGTAGTCGATGGTAGGCTCGAAGCTAGCCGGTGTTTTCTTAGTGATGTCGTTGGGAATTTCGTCGAGGCTGTAGCCCACAGCCAGCTTGGCGGCCATTTTGGCGATCGGGAAGCCGGTGGCTTTCGACGCCAAGGCGGATGACCGGCTGACGCGGGGGTTCATTTCAATGACTATTAGGTCGCCGTTGACGGGATT
>CAZJNL010000662.1:0-644 GCA_964546515.1 uncultured Oscillatoria sp. | reverse complement strand
TGACGGCAAATTGAATGTTTGACCCGCCGGTTTCTACGCCAATTTCGCGGATAATTTTAATTGAGGCGTCGCGCAGCCGCTGGTATTCTTTGTCGGTGAGAGTTTGCGCCGGCGCGACGGTGATCGAGTCGCCGGTGTGGACGCCCATCGGGTCAAAGTTCTCGATCGAGCAGATAATTACGACATTATCTGCCAGATCCCTCATCACTTCCAGTTCGTATTCTTTCCAGCCCAGCAGGGACTGCTCGATGAGGATTTGGGACACCGGCGAGGCGTCGATGCCGACTTGCGCCATTTCTTCAAACTCTTGTTGGTTGTAGGCAATGCCGCCGCCGCTGCCTCCGAGGGTGAATGCCGGTCGGATAATCAGGGGGTAGAGGCCAATTTGGTGGGCGACGGCTTTCGCCTCGTCGAGGTTGTTGGCGATTCCCGACGGACAGGTGGGCACGCCAATCCGCGCCATTGCTTCTTTGAACAGCTGCCGGTCTTCCGCCATCTCAATTGCAGGCAGCTTAGCGCCGATTAACTCTACGCCGTACTTCTCCAAGACGCCATTTTTGGCCAGGGCAACCGCCAGGTTGAGGCCGGTTTGCCCGCCCATAGTAGGTAAGATGGCCTGCGGACGCTCTTTTGCGATTATTTTT
>CAZJNL010000661.1:0-3770 GCA_964546515.1 uncultured Oscillatoria sp. | reverse complement strand
TGGAAAGACTCTGACGGGGACTGGTACGAAACCGGTCTGCACATCTTCTTCGGTGCCTATCCCAACATGCTGCAGCTTTTCAAAGAGCTGGGCATTGAAGACCGGCTGCAGTGGAAAGAGCACACGATGATCTTCAACCAGCCGGACAGTCCGGGGACATACTCCCGCTTTGACTTCCCCGACCTGCCGGCACCGCTCAACGGCGTCGTGGCCATTCTCCGCAATAACGACATGCTCACCTGGCCAGAGAAAATTCGCTTCGGGCTGGGGCTGCTCCCGGCCATGATTCAGGGCCAGAAGTACGTCGAGGAGATGGACAAATACTCTTGGTCGGAGTGGCTGCAACTGCAAAACATTCCCCCACGAGTCGAGAAAGAAGTGTTCATCGCCATGTCCAAGGCGCTGAACTTTATCGACCCGCACGAGATTTCGTCAACTGTGTTGCTGACGGCTCTCAACCGCTTCCTGCAGGAGAAAAATGGCTCTAAGATGGCCTTTTTAGATGGCTCTCCCACGGAGCGGCTGTGCCAGCCCATAGTGGACTATATAACCGAGCGGGGCGGCGAAGTGCGGCTGAATGCGCCGCTCAAGGAAATCTTGCTCAACGATGACGGCACGGTGCGGGGATTCCTGTTGCGGGGGTTGAACGGAGCGGCGGATGAAGTTTTTACCGCTGACGCTTATGTATCTGCCATGCCTGCCGACCCGCTAAAAGTCATGCTGCCGCCCTTGTGGCGAGAGCTGGATTTCTTCAAGAAGCTGGACGGTCTGGAAGGAGTGCCGGTGATTAATGTACATTTATGGTTTAACCGCAAGCTGACCGACATCGATCACCTGCTGTTTTCGCGCTCGCCGCTGCTCAGCGTCTATGCCGACATGAGCAACACCTGCCGCGAGTATGCCAACCCCGACAGGTCGATGCTGGAACTGGTGCTAGCGCCGGCAAAGGATTGGATTGCCAAATCCGACCAGGAGATTGTGGACGCCACGATGGCAGAGCTAGAAAAGCTGTTTCCCGACCACTTCTGCACCGGCCAACCGGCTCGTTTGCTGAAATATCACGTCGTCAAAACGCCTCGCTCTGTTTATAAGGCCACCCCTGGACGCCAGCAGTACCGCCCGTCCCAGAAGACTCCCATTGCCAATTTTTACCTGACCGGCGATTACACCATGCAGCGCTACCTGGCCAGTATGGAAGGGGCTGTGCTTTCTGGCAAGCTCACAGCGCAGGCGATTGCCAGCCCAATGCCATCAACAAACACGCCCGTTGCTACCATGCCCTTTGTCGGTCGGGGCGAATGACTGCGCTCGTCGCCCCTGCAAAAGCCTGGTGAGTCCCCCTTTCCTTCCGGTCCCCGACGCAGTCGTGCTCTGACTCGACATCGAAGTTGATGACTCGTAAGCGTTGCGGGACGCGACAGCGTCCTTCCTTCTGGCTGATAGCTAATCCCCCAACGAATGCTGCAACTGCCTACTCACCCCCGCATGACAACCCTGGCTTCCCCAGAAGCCTCCTACGAACTCTGCCGCCAGATAACGGCCACTTACGCCAGAACCTTTTATCTGGGCACGCTGCTGATGCCAGAGGCGAAACGGCGGGCGATTTGGGCCATCTACGCCTGGTGCCGCCGCACCGACGAACTGGTGGATGGCCCTCGCGCTCGCCTGACAACGCCTGAAACGCTCGACCACTGGGAGCGCCAACTGGAATCGATCTTTGCCGGTAGCCCCCTAGAAGACTGTGATGTGGCGCTGGCGGATACGCTGGAACGCTTTCCCCTCGACATTCAGCCCTTTCGGGACATGATTGCGGGGCAGGGCATGGACTTGTACCGCAGCCGCTACGAAACGTTTGAGGAGCTCTACCTCTACTGTTACCGAGTCGCCGGTACGGTTGGGCTGATGACGATGCCGGTGATGGGACTGGAAGAATCTCCCCGCACCGCTCCCTGGAATCGAGCGGCGTCTTCCGAGCCCAATCCAACTGAAGAGGCGGTGGCGCTGGGAATTGCTAACCAGCTGACTAACATCCTGCGAGATGTGGGGGAAGATGCCCGCCGGGGTCGCATTTACCTGCCCCTAAAAGAGTTAGCGCTGTTTAACTACACGGAAGAGGATTTACTCAACGGTGTGGTGGATGACCGGTGGCGCTCTTTGATGCGGTTCCAAATTCAGCGAGCCCGCAAGTTCTATGCCGAAGCGGAAAAGGGCATTAGCGCTCTCAGTCGAGATGCCCGCTGGCCGGTGTGGTCGGCTCAGATGCTCTACAGCCAGATTCTGGATGCCATTGAGCGCAACCAGTACGATGTCTTCCGCCGGCGAGCCTATGTTCCCGGAGCGCGGAAGATGCTGACTTTGCCGGTGGCTTGGCTGAGGGCGCAAGTCTTCTAAATGCAAGCCACCAGCTCTTTGCCGCCAGCCCCCGGCTTTTCTGTAGCCGCACCTTGGCTGGCGGCATTAGCTTTGTGATTTGCAGCACAGCTTTGAAAGCCTAAACTGTCCTATTTTAGAGAAGAAATCTTTATAATTGGTAACAATGAAGGGGCTGTTCACGGTGCGTCCGCTCAATTCCTTAACTAACTCGCTGAAATTTATTATTCAGCCCCACGACCTCGAAACGAGCGACAGTCTGTGCGGGATCGGCTTTCAGCCAATTCCTGCCATTCCCCAACTCGTTTACCGACTGGTTTCCAACACTCAGGTGGCTGATGTCTTCGGGCAGATATGCGAGCGACTGACAGAAACCAGTCAAGCAGCCTCGCGGTTTTTGCTGACCCGATCGCCTCTTGAAGACAGCACTCTGCTGGTGGAATTCCTCCAAGCTCAGCCCCGAGCGTGCCATTACCCTGTCCGTCAGGAACGCCTGGTTTTTTCGACTGCTGATCGAGCGGCGTCTCTTTTTCAAATACCAGCCGATTTTTCACCTAGCATCTGGCCAGGTAGTCGCCCATGAATGTCTGGCTCGCGCCACCAGCGAGCAGGGAAAATGTCTGACCGGCAAACACTTAATTGATGCCGCCATTTCCACCCAACTCACTTGCGAGGCAAGACGAACTGGCTCGCGCCGCCTGTCTGGAATCGATTGCGGCGCTTAAAACTGAGCAAACGTTTTTTATCAACGTCCTGCCCAATGCCATCATCCGCAATCCGAAATCTTTGGAGCAGAACTTTCAACAAGTCCTGGATCTGGGATTGCGACCGCAACAAATTATCTTTGAACTCACCGAAGTGGAAGTCCTGGCTCACTGTCCAGACTTGCCGCAGATAATCAACCGCCTGCGGGAATGGGGATTTGGGATTGCGGTTGATGATTTGTGCGGCTGCGTTTCAGTGGATCACTACGTCCTGGAGTTCCGTCCCGACCTGGTTAAACTCGACCGGCGACTGGTGGACGGTTGCAGCAAACACTCTCTCAAGCAGACTTTGATCAAAAGTCTCTTGCATTCCGCCCACGAAGAGGGTATTCTGGTTTTAGCCGAAGGACTAGAGGACGAGCCAGATATAGAGTTCTGCCGCGATTTGGGCGTGGATTACGGACAGGGATTTGGTCTGGCCACTCCGGAACTGACCTTGCATGCATGTGAGAGCGGATTTTATCGGGTTTGCCATGTCTAAGGCCTCTTAGCCATTTTAAATTTTAAATTTTAAATTTTAAAATGGTATTGTTGGTTTGATCGGGCATTTTTTAGGGAATCAGCCATCAGTGTCACCGGCTTTCTATCTGAGGCAAACCCGCCCCCACACCCTAAATCAACCCGGTTTCTGGGATT
>CAZJNL010000660.1:0-3779 GCA_964546515.1 uncultured Oscillatoria sp. | reverse complement strand
GGCGGAGTGGGGCAAATGCCCAGAGCCCTAAAGAAACAGGTCAAGCGGGTCAGGGGGTGGCGAGCCAATCATCACCGGCTCCTGATAAAGGGGCACAGTAAACGTCACCGTAGATCCCAGACCCTCGCCCATACTGTAGAAATTGACCGCACCCCCCATAGCTTCCACCAGCTTTTGGGAGATAGCCAGTCCCAAGCCGGTGCCGCCGTACTGGCGGGTGCGGGAGCTGTCCACTTGAGAGAAAGACTGAAACAGGCGGTGCTGTTTTTCCAGAGGAACCCCGATGCCGGTATCCGCCACGCGCACTCTAACCATGCCCGGGAACTCTTGATTCTGAACAATCACCTTCTGGCGCACCACCTCGGCGCTGACGCTCACCCCGCCAGAGTGAGTAAATTTGATAGCATTGCCAACCAGGTTTAACATCACCTGCAGCAGCCGCTGGTAGTTGCCGAACAGGATACACTCGTCATAGGTTGCCGGCTTTTGCACTTGGAAGAAGAGATTTTTCTGCTGCACCTGCGCCTGCGTCAAGTCCTGGACATCCTTAAAAAGGTCATCCAGCTTCACAGGGCCCAGTTCCAGCTGCATCTTGCCGGCCTCAATTTTAGCGATATCCAAGACATCATTAATCAAATTGAGCAGATGCAGCGCAGAGCGGTAAGCCTCGCGGAGAAATTCCTCCTGCTCTTCGGGATCGTCTGCCATCCCATCGATAATCAGCTTGAGGAATCCAATCATACCGTTGAGGGGGGTGCGCAGCTCGTGGGAAGTATTCGCCAGAAACTCGCTTTTCAGACGGGAGGCTTCCTCAGCTTCCTCGCGAGCTTCTTGCAATTCCTTGTAGAGAGTGGCGTGAGCCAGCGCCGTGCCGACTTGATCCGCCAGCTCCCGCACGAACTCGATCTCAGCCACACTCCACAGGCGAGAGCAACCGCACTGGTGCAGGCAAATCAGAGCCTTGGGCCGGTCTTGGTAGCACGCAGGCACAACCAGAACCGACTGCGGCTCAAACTCGCCGGCGGGGATCGGCTCGTTGGCAATCGGTTCGAGGGTGGCGAGCGCCTTCCTCAGGTCAGGCTCGTCGGAGAGCGACAGTTCTAGCCCCAGCATAGAAGGGAAAGGTTCTTGGCAGTATTCAGCTTCCACCCGCACCGAAATGCTGGAACTGCTGTAGGGGCAGATAATGCAGCGACTCAGAGAAAGCGCCTGCCCCAACCCGCTTACCGTTTGCTGGCAAATAGTCTGGAAATCCAGAGTGCGGCGGATATTGCGGGCAATTTTGCTGAGCAGTTTTTGGTAGAGTTCCGATCCCGGAGGCAGGGTGCGGCGGATGCTCCCCACAATTTCGGCCAGCAGCTTTTGGTGGAGGTCGAGGCCAGACGCCTCAACTGTCCAGTCGCCCCCTGACTCGGTGTTCGAGCCTTGCTGGCGGCTGTGCGCCTCGTGCAGCAGCCGTCCCATCACCAGAACCGCAGTCACTTCTGAGTTCGATGTCAAAATCGGGCTGACAGCCAGCTCGAAGAGAAAATACTGCTCTGCGTAGCGAAACGGATAGGTGAACCGTTCTGGAATCCGGCTTTGCAAAACCCGCCGCACCCGGTCCATATAGGGTGCGAGCGCCACCGGCCCGAAAGTTTGCGACAGCGTTAGTCCCACGACTTGCTCGGGCAGCAGACCGTAACCCTCAGCCGGTTGCCAGTAGAAGGAAAGATAGACGCCTCTGGCGTCTTGAGTGAATGCCAACTCTGCCCCCAGCCCTCGCAACCAGCGAGAATGTTCACAAGCCGTAGATGCTAAGCCTGGAGATTGAGCAACAGAAGGCTGGTTCTCAGCAGGAGAGGTCATCAGATTTCGAGAAAAGAAACTGCAGCGCGTGAATCCTGACGGGGTGATGGCGTCACCCGACACGCTCGCGTGGGTCACAGGTCACAGGTCATTGGTTTTCTTTCCATCAGACCGTCCCGGTGCGCCATACCCCATTTAGGTGCCCGGTGCGCTTTTGCCGCAATTAGCAATTCGCTTCAATCATTCCATTCGCCTCTGGGGGGCACGGGTGGGTTTCTCATCAGGTTGCGAGTCAGGTCGTCATCCCGCCCCGTTTCCCCGCGCAGCCACTGCCGCAGAGCGGTTTCAACGATCTTGCTGGGGTCATTGGTGAGGTGCTTGAGTTGATCGACCAGTTCGGAATCGATATGGACGGAAACTTCTACCTTCTCAGCTGAGCGGCGAGTTTCAACAGCGGGCTCATTCATAAAAACAAATCCTAATCACAAACAACGAAGGGGCGAGTGCAGCTAGCATGGCTGACAGCAACTGGACTGACTCGCCATCGAGGAACGCCGTCGGTACTGTGTTAGATGCAGCGACGACCGGCTTGGGGGTGGCAGCTGCGTTCCCTAAACCCTATTGTACGACGCTGCTTTCTACACTATAAGAAGAGGCGCAACACCTTCAAGGCAAAGAAAGCATTAAAATGCACTAAGCAGGCTTCTGTCGGGCAACCGCGTCTGTGTCCCCATTCCACTGGTTTTGAAGCTGAGCGCAGCTTATGCTAAGCGTATGACTGACGTCCCCGTCTCTCGCATTCGTAATTTTTCGATCATTGCCCACATCGACCACGGCAAATCTACCCTGGCTGACCGCCTCTTGCAGGTCACCGGCACGGTGGATGCGCGGGAGATGAAAGAGCAGTTCCTGGACAACATGGAGCTGGAACGGGAGCGCGGCATCACTATTAAGCTGCAAGCGGCCCGGATGAACTACAAGGCCAAGGATGGCCAGCTTTATGTGCTGAATTTGATTGACACTCCGGGCCATGTGGATTTCTCCTACGAGGTGTCCCGCAGTCTCGCCGCCTGTGAGGGGGCTCTGCTGGTGGTGGACGCCTCCCAGGGCGTCGAGGCGCAGACTCTGGCCAATGTGTACCTGGCCCTGGAGCACAATCTGGAGATTATCCCGGTTCTCAATAAAATTGACCTCCCCGGTGCCGAACCCGAGCGGGTGAAACGGGAAATCGAAGAGATCGTTGGCCTCGATTGCAGCCGCGCCATTCTCGCCTCCGCTAAAGAGGGCATTGGCATTGACGAAATCCTGGAGGCGATGGTAGCTCGCGTGCCGGCACCGCAAGATACGGTGGCTTCCCCCCTGCGGGCGCTGATTTTTGACAGCTATTACGATCCCTATCGCGGCGTTATCGTTTATTTCCGCGTTATGGATGGCACGGTGAAAAAAGGCGACCGCATCCTGCTGATGGTTTCGGGCAAACAGTACCAGATTGACGAGTTGGGCGTACTCTCCCCCAGCCAAACCCAGGTGAGTGAACTCCATGCCGGTGAGGTGGGCTATCTGGCAGCAGCGATTAAAACCGTGGAAGACGCCCGCGTCGGGGACACGATCACTCAGGCGGCGGCACCGGCAGCTGAACCCCTCCCCGGTTACGCTGAGGCCAACCCTATGGTGTTTTGCGGTCTGTTCCCCACCGACGCCGACCAATTTCCCGACTTGCGCGAAGCCCTGGAAAAGCTGAAATTAAATGATGCGGCGCTGCACTACGAGCCGGAAACTTCCAGCGCTATGGGTTTCGGTTTCCGCTGCGGCTTCCTCGGCTTGCTGCACATGGAGATCGTGCAGGAGCGTCTGGAGCGGGAATACAACCTGGATTTGATTGTCACGGCTCCTTCTGTAGTCTACCGGGTGACAACGACAAGTGCTGAGGTGATCTATGTTGACAATCCCAGCCACTTGCCGGAACCTCACTATCGGGAGAAGATTGAAGA
>CAZJNL010000659.1:0-3780 GCA_964546515.1 uncultured Oscillatoria sp. | reverse complement strand
CGAAAATTGGGCAATGACGCAAAACAATCTGGGCGCTGCCTACTGGAACCGCATCCGGGGGGAGAGGGCAGAGAATATCGAGCAAGCAATAGACTGCTTTCAACAAGCGCTACTGGAACGCACCCGCCAGCGGTTTCCCGAAGATTGGGCAGCGACGCAAAACAATCTGGGTCTTGCCTACAGTGATCGCATCCGGGGGGAGAGGGCAGAGAATATCGAGCAAGCAATAGACTGCTATCAACAAGCGCTGCTGGAATACACCCGCCAGCGGTTTCCCGAACAGTGGGCAATGACCCAAAACAATTTAGGCACTGCCTACTGGAACCGCATCCGGGGGGAGAAGGCAGAAAATATCGAGCAAGCGATAGACTGCTATCAACAAGCGCTGCTGGAACGCACCCGCGAGCGGTTTCCCGAGAACCATGCCGAAACCTCATTCAACCTCGGTCTTGCCTACCAAGACGGCAGACAGTTTGAAAATGGCTATACTGCCTTTGAGTCAGCCATTGAAACGGTAGAATCCCTGCGCGGCGAGATTATTACCGGCTCTGGAAAAGAAGAGGACAAGCAAAAATTAGCTGAAGAGTGGAATAATCTCTATCGAGGCATGGTGAAAGTGTGCCTGGAACTGAATAACGACACCAAAGCTATCGAATATTTAGAGCGCAGCAAAACCCGGAACTTGGTGGAACTTATTCTCACCCGTGACATCCACAGCCTTTTCCCCCCAGAAGTTGCCCAGCAACTGGAACAACTCCGAGATGAAATCGCCAGCGGTCAGTACCAACTCCAAAATGCCACAGCCGAAAACCCAACTGCCCTAGCCCAGCATCTCCAGCAGTTGCGACAGCAGCGCAACGAATTGCAAGACCGCTACCTGGGCATCGGTGATGGCTTCCAGTTTGACCGATTCCGGAACACTCTAGATGACCGCACCGCTGTTGTCCAGTGGTACATTACAGGCGACAAACTGCTCACCTTCATCTTCACCGGCGAAACCCAGTCGCCCATCGTCGTTACCTCTAAGCCAAAAGACCTGAAAAAATTGCTGAATTGGGCAAATGGGTATCTTAGGGCATACCGCAAGCACAAATCCCATTGGCAGCGCCGCCTGACCACACGCCTGCATTTACTGGCCAATATCCTGCATCTTGACGACATCCTTGACAAAATTCAAACAGCGTGCGACAGGTTAATACTGATTCCCCATCTTGCTTTACATTTGTTCCCGCTTCATGCCTTGCCGGTGCAAGGGGAATCCAGCTTATTCGCTCGCTTCCCCAGAGGTGTGAGCTACGCCCCGAGCTGCCAGCTGCTGCAACTTGTCCAGAAGCGAGAGCGCCCCAACTTTACTCATCTGTTTGCTGTCCAAAATCCGACTGGCGATCTCGACTACGCCGAGATCGAAGTTGCAGCTATCCAAAACTACTTTGACTCAGCTGATGTCCTGGAACTATCACAGGCTACCAAAGCAGCCATTAATGACGCTCCGCTTAACGCCGCTCACTGCGTCCACTTCAGCTGTCACGGCTACTTTAACGCTGTCAATTCCCGGAAATCTGCCCTATTCCTGGCGGATTCCAAACTCAAAAACCCACCAGATAAACTCGATTCAGAACATCATTTAAGTTGGGATGACGGTACAGTATTTGACCTAAACAAGTGCCTCACCTTAGAGGCCATTTTCACACTCAACTTAGAACAATGCCGAATTCTTGTGCTTTCTGCTTGCGAAACTGGATTGATTGATTTCAACAATACCAGCGATGAGTACATTGGCTTACCCAGTGGCTTCCTGTATGCCGGCAGTCCCAGTGTGGTCAGCAGTCTCTGGGCGGTGAATGAACGATCTACTGCTGTTTTGACAGTTAAATTCTACCAAAACCTGCAAGCTGGGCAATCAGTAGCAGTCGCCCTCAACTCTGCCCAAAACTGGTTGCGGGACATCACCAAGGAGGAATTGCAGGAATGGACAGCCAAACTGCTCTTGGTTGGAAATCAAAAGTTAAGTTTACGCCGCTGGTTTAATACAATAGAAGCTAACACCAAGCCTTTTGAGTCGCCCTACCACTGGGCGGCGTTCTGTGCCATCGGTCAGTAGGAGTTGGGCCATGTCAGCCAATAACGAGAGCATTCAGACGATTGAGGATTTCATTTATCTGTGGGAAAATCAGCCGGATCTGTTTTCAGCTGAGGATGGAGTTGAGCTGGAGGGGCTGTGCCCTACATGGCCCAATGATTATCAGGAAATAGCTGACGCGATCGCCGGTTGGATTGAATCCCGTCCCGCTATTTATGAGACTTTGGCTGCGATGCCTGAGAGGGAATCAAATTGGGAATCAGAACTTAAACTCCCTGGAAAGGGAAACTCCGTTCCTCAGCCCAAACCAGAAGAATACAAAGATCAGCTGCTCAACGCTCTTCATCGCGCTTTTCCCCCATCTCCCTCCCAGCCGTCAACCCCCCCCAGCAAATGACTGACACCAACCAGGCGAGGAGTGTTACAAATCCCAAACTCACCCTCTTCGCCTTTCATATATATCGGGAACTAACCCGAAATGTTGCCCCAGATGCCGATTATCTGTGGCAGCAACTTGCGAATCTAGGGACAAAGCTGAAAATTCCCACTCTGGAAAAACTGCCGGAACTTCTCAGGCAAAACAATAGTAACACAAATGGTTCCCTGAGTGTGGCCGATCAGCCGGCTGTCCCAATAGAACTCTTGCCAGAACGTGCTCTGTTTTTCTCAGCCATTCCCCAGCAAGGTCAACCCGCCCTTAGCGGTGGAATCTACCCAATCCAACTGCATGACACCTGCGCCGCTGACCTGACACTGCGCTATGAAGACACCACCGTTGAGGTGTCCCAAATCAGCGGTCTGAATCCCCAAGGTTGGCTGTTGCCCAGCAATATCCAAGCTTCTTTAGGGCAAACGCTACTGCTGTTTGCCAAACCAGCCGACAATTTGGACAATCCGCAAGAATTTCAAAAATTTGCAGAGGCTTGCCTTGAGGCTTTGCTGTCAAATTCAGGGCTTGACAAAAAACAGCTTTCATGCCATGAAGGTAAGCTGTTGGGGAGTCCGATTTTTGAGTGGAACAATTACCAGCAAGATCCGCGCTCACAGTGTCACATCCTAATTTGGTTGAATTGCCACCCAGAAACTGCTACACTAGAAGCTGAAGGTAACTACTACCACCCGCTTTTTAATCTGCTGTGCTGCCGCAGTAAAATCCTCTTTGCCTATCACGAATCGTGCCGGTGCTATGAGGAAGCGCGGCGGCTGTACGAACAGCTGGAAAAAACGGGAAAGGAGTTGAACACACTCAAAGAGGAGCGCCCCGAACGGCTGAAACAGCTGAAGGGATGGCTGACGGAGATGCCGAAAGCATCCCTGGAATACGCCCGCTACCAGCGCGACATCAAGGCACAGCTGACGGCGATTTCCACCAACACCAAAAACTATAATACATCGCTGAAGAATATTCGCAAATATACCTTACCTAGCGACAATCTGGATTTTTGGCAAGGTTTCCTAGACAGCGAGTGCAACCAGTTTCAGGAACAAATCAAAGTTGACCTAGACTACATGGATCCAGGGGGGAAACTGTTCCAGGAGATGATAGAAATCATGCGGGGGATTGTAGAAATTGAAGGCCAGGAACAGCAGCAGGAAGAAGAAGAGGTGCGGCGGAAGCGCGACCAAAACTTGCAAAACACCATCTTTTTCTTCGGTACTGCTATAAGCGCTGCGGGAGTTGTTGCTAGCAGCTACCCTCT
>CAZJNL010000658.1:0-3780 GCA_964546515.1 uncultured Oscillatoria sp. | reverse complement strand
GGCGTCTCGCCTGTCCCTATCCCTACTAGCAAGTGAGATGCCTTGTCCTAAACTGACTGTCTATTGCTATAACAGCAAGAGCAAAGACGGCGTCATATCAAAATTAATCTAGCGGAACTAGGTAAACGTTTTCTGGATGTTCGCGCCCTTTGAGCGGGACGCTGCCGATAAATTCGGTGGTAAATTTGCCTTGGAGATACTGGCAAGTTTCCTCACTGATTAAAATCCGGCAAACACCGCCATCGAGAGACTTATCGTAACTTTCCAGCCGAGCGGCGATATTGACAGTATCTCCGATAATTGTGTAATCTACCCTTTGGGTACAGCCCAAGCTGCCGGCGACTACGGTGCCGGTGGCAATTCCCACCCGCATGGCTAGGGTGGGACGCCCCTGAACCCGCCACTTCTCGTTGAGCGAACGCAATTTTTTCCCCATTGCCACAGCGCAAGACACAGCTGCAATCGCATCCGCCGCAATTTCTTCCTTTGTCATGCGGGGGATGGGAACGCCAAACACAGCCATGATAGCATCTCCAATAAATTTGTCAATCACCCCATCGCAATCAAGAACGGCAACCGCCATTTCGTTCATGTACTCATTAAGCCAGGACATTAGCGTTGCGGGGTCGGTGTTTTCAGCGATAGTGCTGAAGCCTTTTAAATCGGTAAACAGCACCGTTGCCGTCATTTTCTGCCCCACGATCTGACCTTGCTGCAGAAACTGGTCGCGATCGCGCCAAATTTCCTCAGCAATTTTGGGGGTGACGTGTCGGCCAAAAAGATTCATCACGGTTTGCCGGTCTTCACGATCTTGTTGGGCAATGTAAGCGACAATCGCGGTGGCAGATCCCGCCAGCGCTAGCAGCGGCGGAACCACCGGCACCCACCAGCCATTCAGGAAAAGAAAATAGGATACCGCAATCATAATGCCACAAACCAGCAGGAAAATATAAGCTGTTCTCAGGGTGGTTTTTGACACCCACCCCAAAGTCGCACCGGCACAAGACCAGACAAAAATCCACAGCCACTCCACAGGCTCATCCCAGACATTAAATAGGGGACGGTTATCGAGCGCCGCACTCAAAATTTGGCTAGCTATATTAGCGTGAATTTCCACCCCAGCCATTCGGGTGGGGATAGAAAATAGACTGCTGCTATAGGGAGTCAAAAACAGATCGTTGAGACTCGGTGCGGTTGAGCCAATCAAAACAATGCGGTCGCGCATCAAATCTGGCGGTATCCTATTTTCTAACACATCCGTCATCGAAACAGTGCGGAAACTCCCTCGCCGCCCCCTAAAATTAAGCAATAGCTGGTAGCCGCCGGCATCAGCGCGGACATAGCCGCCATCATCCCCCCTAAACCGCACAAATACCGCCTCACCCAACTTCACAGACTTATCTTCCGTCAGCGCCGGCTTAATCCCTTTCGCCTCCAGATACATCAAAGCCAGCTGCGCCCCCAAACCCAATACAGTTTTGCCATTCTTAGCTTTAACAGACAGCAAACCCCGGCGAACTTTGCCATCCGCATCCAGCACCAGATCGGCGGCGCTGACTTGATTGCGTCGCAAAAGTTCCGGCGACGGGCTAACAGCAGATCCGTAGGCATCCCCAACAACTTTCTCAATTCCAATTATATTATCTGTGGATTGAAAGATTTTAACTAATTTCTGATGTCCGGGCTGCACCGGCAAATCTCGATAAACGTCCAAGCCAATCGCTCTTGGCTGCTGCTTTTTCAGATTTTCCAGCAATTGAGCCAGGACAGCATCCGGAATTGGCCACTGTCCTGCCTTTGTGATATCTGGCTCGTCAATGGCTACAATAACAATCCGCGCCTCAGCGGGTTCGGGAGGGCGCAGGCGAAAAAATTGATCCAGAGCCGCCCACTCCAGCAGCTGCAGCAATCCCGCCAAGCGCAGGAGAATCACCAATCCCGCCGCACCCGGAGCCGCAATTAAAATCCCGCGCCATTCCCAAATTCCTTTTCCGAGTTTTGCCCGCATATATCAGCCCACCTGTCTGGAGACATAGGGCTATTATGGCTAAAGCAATAGCTTTTCCGCCACAGTTTCCAAACCGGCTGACTTCAGCAATTCTTTCCACTGTTCTGCTAGCTTTGAGTCATCAGGCTGCTTGCGGCGAGCTTCAGCCAGATTTGCCAGCGCTTCCAGCCAAATGCCATTTTTTGCGTAAAAGGCGGCGCGTTCCAGCGGGCTTGTCAACTCTTGTGCTTTTGCCAAGGTTGAGCTGATTTCGGTTCGCTGCAGGTAGCCATTTACCACCAGGTTCCCACTGAAGTCAGAGCTATCGCAAACCATTGAAAAGTACCAGTTATAAGTTTTGCCTGTCTCTAAAGCTGGTGCGCTAGGCGGAAGGCTGACGCTGACAATCCCCGGATTGCCAGTAATTGCCAGCTCTGTTTGGTAAACATCATTCTCGGTTTCGTCTTTGAGGCTAAACCCCACCTTCCTTGCGGAAGTTTGAGGGATATAAAAAAACAATGTCGGACGTTCTGCCACTGTCAGCACCTTTCCTGTCGCTGGTATCAAAGCGGTTAAAAAAGGTTTTTCCTTTGGATCGCTTGGGCATCCTCCCCGCGACGCACCCCCTGCTGTGCCTGCGGGCGCTCCATCCTCTGGAGGCGGCTCGAATATTGCGCTGATTTTCGGGGTTTGGGGAGTGATTTTCTGAACCGCACGCCCCGCGTTAGGCGCAGAGTCAGAAGAATCAGAAGAAGAGTTGAGTTTGTTAAAGTTGGCGACCGCTATTTGTTGGCTACTGTCTATTTTCCCTGTCACAGTTTCCCGGTGGATTCCTTTATTTGCAGACGGTTCAGCTCTCTGGCGTCCTAGTCCGGACTGTGAAATTGCCGGTGCTGCCAAGCCAGCGATGAGCGCCAGTTCTAGAGATACGGTAACAGAAAAGGTCGCCAGATGTGGGAGTAACTTTATCCCTGCCATGATAGAATTGTCTCCTGGTGAAACTATCAACCAAGCGTCATGTTAAGCAACCGGGTTTCTTTCCCTGAAAAGACCAATTTTTATAGCCAGGGCCAAAATCAACCCGGTTTCTGAGAGGAATGCACCCTACAGCCAATTCCCCACTAAAACAAAGGGTGCCCAAAAATAGGGATTCTTATATCTTCCCTTTAAGAGAGTCAGCTGGGCGCGGCGGAGAGCCTCGGCTTTGCTCACTCCGGATTGGGCGAGTTCGCGGTAAAACTGAGCCATGAGGGAGCCGGTGGCGGCGTCGTTGACTAACCACAGCGTTGCAACCGTGCTGCGTGCGCCAGAACGCACCGCCACTCCCGCCAGTCCCAAAGCCGCCCGATTATCACCGGCTGCTGTCTGACAGGCGCTGAGCACCAATAATTCCAAGGTTCCGGGCTTATTTTGGTCACTGGATCGCAGCAAGTTTTCAAACTGCTTGACTTTGATTCTATCATCCCAGGTGAGAATAAACGTCTCATCTGCATTGGAACTGAACTGACCGTGGGTTGCCAGGTGGACGATCGGGAAGGAAGCGGCGTTGATTTGGCTTTGCAGGCTGGGGCTGGTAAAATCCTGATTCAAAAGTGTCTTCCCGGACACCTCAGCGGTGATTTGTTTGATTTCCCCCACCACCGCCGGCAGTTCCGAAAAGCCCCCACGCGCCTCGCTCAGTCCGCCGGTTAAGCTGGAAAGCCGCTCTCGCACTAGCGGTTGCGGCGCGAGCAGCTGCAAACCGGGGGTGAGGGCGATGGCATATTTCTCCACCAGATACTGTTGGCCATCGT
>CAZJNL010000657.1:0-3791 GCA_964546515.1 uncultured Oscillatoria sp. | reverse complement strand
CCCCCAAGCGCGACTGGTGCCGGCAAGGGTGAGGTCAGCGGATTTCGACGCTTCCACCACAGCTGGGATTGGCTCTGGCGCTTCTACGACTGGAAATTGAATGCGCTCGCGCACAGCAGGTGGCAATTGCTCCATGAGAGCGCGAAACTCGTTGCTGAATTCGCTGGCCAGCTGGCCTGCAGCAGCAGCCCGCAAAACCGCCAGCCGCCTGTTACTGTCGTTAACCAGGAGTCTCAACGCTAGCTCCAGCGCCAGGTCGTCGTGTATATTAGCGGAGTAGGGCACAAGCATTGAGTCTAAGCGCTCCCGCCCCCGGTCTACAAATACTGCCACATCTGCGGGGGCTGTGGTGAGAATTTGACCGACTCGCCCCCCCAAGCGGTTGCTGCTGAAGGCGGGGCGGTGCCATCCCAGCACAATTAAATCCGCCCGGTCGAGTTGGGCAATTTGTGCCGTTTCCCGCGCCACATCATTGCAGGTGCGGACAATGGAACGCACGCCGGCGCGAGATTCAGGCGGTTCTAGGCTTTGAATCAACTCTTCGAGACGATCTCGGCGCTCTTGGATTAACCGGTCTGCCTCAACTGGGGTGCTTTCAAAGAGATAGTCTTCTTGTAGCTCAATCAAGCTCAGCAGGTCAACAGCTGCCGGTTGGGAGCGAGTGCCGGCAATTGCCACCGCCAGCTGCAGCAGCCCTTTCTGGGTGCTGGGATTGGCCACGGGCACCAGAATCCGGTAGGCTGGCATCACCTCGAGGAGGGGCGGGCACGGTGCCACTGGCACTACGGTATCTAGCCGGATGAGATGTTTCGGATAAGTCCACTCTAAAAGTGGGGAAGTCATAAAGGTAGTTACCAGCGCCATAATCACCAGTATGGTGAACAGCAGGGGCGAGATGACGCCCAGAGACAGGCCAATATTGAGTACAATCAGTTCCGTCAGCCCGCGAGTGTTCATCAGCCAGCCGAGGGCAGAGGCTTCCCGGTTCTCGATGCCGCAGACTCTAGCAGCGAAGTAGGTGCCGATGTACTTGCCGGCGATCGCTACTGCTAGAACAGCGGCGCACAGCAGCCACAATTCAGGCCGGTTGAGCAGGCCAATTTCCGTGCGCAAACCGCTGTAGGCAAAAAACACCGGCAGCAGGAAGATGAGGACAAAGTCTTCTGTCTTCTGGGCCAACTCCCGCACCAAACCGGGGTTTTTGGGCATTGCCGCGCCCAGCAGGAAGGCACCGAAGATCAGGTGAATGCCAATGAATTCGGTGATCAGGGCGGAAGCCACTACGCCCATGTAAATCCAGGCTAGCAGCAGCTGGCTCAGCTTGCCGGTGCGGTTGTAGTGGGTGGAAAGCCGGTTGAGCAGCCAGCGCCCTGCTGTCAGCATCAAGATAATGTAGAGCAGGGATTCCACAATGGTGGGCAACGCGCCGGCCATGCTGTTGGTGCGAGTGACGGCAATCGCCACGGCTAGCAAGCACCACGCTGTAACGTCGTCCACCGCCGCGCAGGTGAGCGCCAGCGTCCCCAAGCGCGTCCCCTGCAGGTTGTTCTCGGTAATAATTCTGGCCAGCACCGGAAAGGCGGTAATCGACATCGCCGCACCCAGAAACAGGGCGAAGGCGGTGAACGACACGCTGGAATTGGAAACCAGCGGGTAAAGCAGCAGCGCTAGCACGGATGCCAAGGAAAAGGGCACCAAAATACTGACGTTTGAGGTCAGAATTGCTACCTCTAAGTTGCCTTTGAGGTATTTTGGGTCTAGTTCCAGGCCAATCAGAAACATGAAAAAGATTAGCCCCACCTGCGACAGCACGTTCAGAAAGGGCACACTCTCAGCTGGGAACAGGAATGCGGACAAATCTGGGGCAATCCAGCCCAGCAGGGACGGGCCCAGCATGATGCCGGCTACGATTTCCCCGATCACCAGGGGTTGCTTGATCCAGCGGAATCCCAGACCTACTAGCCGGGAAAGTCCGATGACAGCCAGAACTTCTATGAGAACTAGAACGACGGCGTGCATAATTTCCTCAACGGGGCTCGACGGGGCGATGGCATCATGTTCTGCACTCCTCTGTCCAAAAGCCAGAGTCTCGCCTCGAACACTCGCTAGAATTAACTTAGCCCAGTGCTATGGTAGCTCTTTACCCAACACTGGACTTTGGTGAAAATCTGAGTCCTTTGTGAAGAGAGCCAGCCTGAGTTCGTGGAGAACTGCGTTACTGGGGTTATATGGCACAGTTGAATGCTTGCCAGTTCAACGCATCTGCCTTTAACGATGAAACAGGCGTCTTCGGTTAAGCCGGTGTCGCTGACTTGACTTGCCCCCATAACATTCGCACGCTGCAGCGTTACCCCAGAAATGGCAGTTACAGGTTTGACTTGGTTCCTGGCTTGACAGCAACAAAAACCTAGCTTTTTTTCAGCCTTTTGTTCAGTCATGTCTTGTTTTTTAGCGCTTAGAGGCGTTGCAACTGGCGGGAGATAAGTTAATGCTCTTGATAACTTGCAGCAACGGGCACGAAAATCCGGCTGGGTCACGTTTTTGCGCGAGCTGCGGCGAATCGTTGCTGAGGACAAAAGCCGGCACTCCCCTTAGCGCAGCGGCTCAACAGGAGCATCCTGTCGAGTTACTGCCGGGGACGCAGCTTCGCAATCGTTATATCACAATACGTCAACTCGGTCAAGGGGGGTTTGGCAAAACTTACCTGGCGTCAGATACCGGTCGCTTTAATGAACCAGTCGTTCTCAAAGAACTGACGCCAAGTTTATTGGGGAGTTACGCTATCGAGAAAGCTTCCCAGCTTTTTGAGCGGGAAGCTGTTACGCTCCACAAGCTGCAGCACCCCCAGATTCCCCGGTTTTGGGAATTGTTTCGGGAGGGGAAACGTCTGTTTTTGGTTCAAGAGTGGATTGAAGGTGAAACCTTTGACGCTTTGCTTCGGAAGCGAGTGCAGCGAGGGGAATGCTTCAGCGAAGCTGAAATTGTTCAGCTGTTTTGCCAGTTGCTGCCGGTTTTGAGCTATCTCCACCGGCTCGGTGTCATCCACCGCGACATCTCTCCCGACAATATTATATGCCGCGAGCGAGACGGTCTGCCGGTGCTGATTGACTTCGGCGGTGTCAAGCAAGTGGCTCTGGAGCTAGCCGGTGTTAGTGAGTCGGGAAGCGCCACTCGTCAGGGGAAAAGTGGCTACGCTCCCGATGAGCAAATGCGTCTGGGAATCGCCGCACCCCACAGCGATTTGTACGCTTTGGCGGTGACGGCTGTTGTTTTGATGACCGGCAAACAGCCTCAGGAACTGATAGAGCCGCTTTCTATGGATTGGCTTTGGGAGAAGCAACTGAAGTTGCACCCGAAGCTGAAGGGAATTCTCAAGCGGATGCTGGCGCAGCAGCCGGTTGAGCGCTTCCAGTCTGCGGAGGAAATCCTGCAATTGCTCGACCCTAAGTGGGTGCCACCGGCAACTCAACTGAGTTATACTGTTAGTGTGGGCAGCAGAAACGCCGCTAATTCCGCTCCCGCGCCGGTCAATAATTCCGGTGAGGGCGGGATTTTCAGCGCTAGTCAGGTGCCGGCGGAAATCCAAGGTTGGAACTGGGGGGCTTTTTTGCTTCCGGGTTTCTGGTGTGTTACCAATCATGTTTGGATTGGACTTATCGCTTGGGTTGACATAACCCTTGTCACCGGCGGTTTGCCTTCTCTGACTGTGGCTGTTATTCTGGGGGCGAAAGGAAATGAGTGGGCGTGGAAAAGTCGCCGGGGGAAGAGTGTTGCTGCTTTTAAGGATCATC
>CAZJNL010000656.1:0-3802 GCA_964546515.1 uncultured Oscillatoria sp. | reverse complement strand
GGATTTGGGATTTGGGATTTGGGATTTGGGATTTGGGATTTGGGATTTGGGATTTGGGATTTTAGCTTACTAATTCCCCCAGACTCGCCCCTCTCTTAAATTGACTTTAATCACCGGTTATTATTGCCCCCAGGCCCGAAAAGATTTTCGGAACTGTTTCTCAAGGAATCAAAGAACAGGAGGAATCCCAGAACATCTCGGAAGGGCTGGGTAAACTTATTGAGGGCGTAGCCAATCCGAGCAATCTGATTCCGACCGATAACAATCACATCGTTATCTTGGAGCAGGACATTTTGAGCGGGGTCGCCTTTGAGCGCCTCTTTACCGTCAAGTTCCAGAGTCACCGCCTTGCCTTGCTCTTGGTCAAACCGAATCAGGGCAATTTTTCCCAGGTTGGCGGTGTCGAGGGGGACGCCATTGAGGGCGTCGGCAAAGCTACTGCCATTGGGAAGGGGAAGCGTGCCCGCCGCCCCTCCAGCGTAGTTCAAAACGCGGATGTTGATCTGGGGCTTCGCCAAGGTAGAGCGAGCCACCAGCCGCCGGTCATACCCCCGATCCGATCCCGGTTCCAGTCTGGGCACAACCACCGTATCTCCGGTAGCCAAGCGCAAATCGGGCAAAGTGCCGGAGGTTTGCAAAGGCGTGAACAAGTCCAGCGTTTCCTCGCTGAACTGCCCATTCCCCAGAGAGCGGCGCACCCGCACCGCTCGCAAGTCGGCATTCAGAGTTGTCCCACCGGCAAAAAGCAAGACATCAGAGACGCGATACGATCCCGCATTCAGGGGATAGTACCCCGGTTTCACCACTTCGCCGGTGATAGTTATCGCCACCGGCGCGGTGGAAGCCAAGGTGGAGCGAGCGATGATACCGCTGTGCTCGTCACCCGCCGAGCTGACTTGCCGTTTAGGCACAAATATGATATCGCCATCCGCCAAGCGCACGTTGGGTAAAGAGCTGCCGGTTTCCAAAGGCGTCAGCAGGTCAACGGTTTGCTCCATTACAGAGCCATTCGCCAGAGTGCGGCGCACCCGCACCGCTCGCAAGTCGCTGGCGGGGGTAACGCCCAGCGCCGCCAGCAAGGCGTCAGAAACCCGAGAGGCTGCAGGCGACAGGGGATAGAAACCCGGTCTGCCCACTTCTCCCGTCACCGTCACCGCCACCGGCGCGATGGAAGCCAAGCTGGAGCGTGCCAGCGTGGCGCTGTCATAATACTGCGCCGTGCTGATATCCTGTCTGGGCACGACAATCACATCCCCATCCTCCAGACGAAAATCTGGCATTATACCACCTGTTTGCAACGGCGTCAAGAGGTCGATGGCAATTTCGCTGCTGCTGCCACCGGCACTGGTGCGGCGCACCCGCACGGAACGCAGGTCACTTGCCGGCGTGGCCCCACCGGCAACTTGCAAGGCGTCAGAGACGCGAGACAGACCGGGCTGCAGGGGGTAGAAGCCCGAGCGGGCCACTTCTCCGGTGACGGTGACGGTGACGGGGCGCTGAGTTATCAGCTCTACTGAGACAACTGGATCGACAACATATTTATTTAGCCGCGTGCGAATTTCTGCCCGCACTCCCTCCAGAGTCAGCCCTTGTAGGAACACGGTTCCGATTAGCGGCATGACGATTTTCCCTTCCGGGCTGATTGCGCCGTTGAAACTGAGGTTGGGAAAGCGCTGCACTTCAACAAAAATCTGATCGCCCGGTCCGAGGCGGTAGGTTCTGAACCTCTCAGCCGGACTGGCATTAAAGTTGGTGCCTGGTGAGATCGGGGCGCTAGGTGGCGGTAACGGGCTATTTTGGCGGGCCGGTGGGGCCGGTGCCGGTGGCGGTTGGCTCTGGGCTTTGGCAGGGTTGCCTCGGAAGTCGTTGCCCCACAGCAAACCCGCACACAGCAGGGGAGTGCCGGTGTGCAAACATGCGAGGGAAAGGGCTGTCAGCCGGTGAGCTGGGTTCCGTGGCGCTTGCGACATGGGCAGATGTATCAACAGGCTAGTCAGTGCCTGGTTTTTGGATTTGGGATTAACGAACAACCTATCCACTTCTTAGTTTAAAACCTAAAATTTTATCAGTTTCGGTTAATTACCAATAAAATTAATTTTTGCTGTCTGCGGGCATTCGGGACAGGGACAGAGTTCCCAGACCACGGGTAATCGCGTCTCTGCAAGAGGGCAGACGCGATTTATCGCGTCTCTACAAGAGGTCAGACGCGATAAATCGCGTCTCTAATTGATGCCGGCCATCAAGGCGGCTTGGATGCTTTGGCCTAAAGATTCCGCCAGCTGTCGGGATTTCTCGATGTCGCCCAAAGGCTCCACCGGAATCAGGACGCTCACAGCTACCCAGGGGACGCGCCGGTCAGACATCTGCGCCCAGCGGTCGGCCCAAAACCACCGACTCGGTGCCGGGTGGCCACCGCTGGGAAAGGCGTACCATTGCAGTACCGCATAGGTTTGCTGGTTAGTCCACCCGCGAAAGAAACGGGCTTCCACTTCGGCTGCAGTTTGACCGGCACCTTGGGGCGACGCCACCGCAAACTTTGCCCAACGGTCTGAATCTGTCTGCCACTGCTGCCAACCATTGATGTCTGTCCACTCCACCTGAGGCTGGTCGGCGCGGTCATTTTGGTTCAGCAACAGAACGATTGCCTTTTGGGGGCGCGAACCCGGACTGCCAACAGGAAGCAGTATCTCAATTTCCTGCTTTAACCATTCTTGAGTGCCAATGAAGGCGTTTTCTTGACTAACCGTCTTCCAGCCGGCAATCGCAACACCGGTTTTTCGCAACTGTCTGAGCCGGTCGAGCTCTTTGACTTCCGGTGGGTGCGCCCAGCGCCATTTTCCCGTCAGGGAACCGGGAACTGCCCCTATGCCGGCACAAACCAGCAAAAATAGCAGCAAGACGATTCTGGGCAATGGGTATGGTCGCGGGAATTTTTGCGGGCTCATGGTTAGAAGGGAGTTGGGGGGAATAACGGTTCAAGAAACCGGGTTTGGCAGAAGTTACCCGGTTTCTCAAAGTTTCTCAGATTCAGTAATTTCTAACTCTTGTGGCTGTTCTATTCCTAACTCTTGGGGCTGTTCTTCTGATAGATCAGGCTCGCCATAAAAATAGGATCCGAGTGTTTCAAACCCATTGATTAACAGCACCAGTAGTCCCAGCATGCAGGCTGAATAAAAGTCTCCTCCCCATCCTTCGTGCAGCCATTCAAACGCCTGCTCTTGACCGGTGCCGTGAAATAGAGTCAGCAGGGTGTTGCGGATGATATTGGCAGTGACGCTGACGGCAACGGTACTGGCTAAAAACAGCAGGACGAACGGGCGCGAACGCCAGTTGCCCGTCCAGTACAGCAGCATTAAGGCAACGTAGAGACTGGTGAATAGCATCTTCAGACCGGCACAGTGGGGAGCCACCTCAACAATCCGCCCCCCGACTACTAAGTTAATCTGCCAAACTGTAACATCCATGCCAAACTGCTTGAGAAGAAAGCCGGCAGATCCTGCGATGAAGCTTTGCAGGGGCAAGGTGTAAGGGGCCATCAAGTAGGGAACTTCTGTAGGGGTCGCCAGCAATACTAAAAGCAGGGGGAATCCCTGAAGCTTGAAGCCGGGAACGCCTTTCAGCCACAGGCAGATGCCGGCGAGAACAGCAGGAAAGGACAAATTCACCAAATCTGGCAAACCGCTGAGGTAAAATGCGCCACCCAATCCCAGCAAGGCGGCTCCCAGGGGATGGGCGGCGTCAGGCAATTTGCCCCACTGGTGCCGGTTGAGCCAGCAGATGTAGGCGGCAAAGGGCAAACCAA
>CAZJNL010000655.1:2397-3814 GCA_964546515.1 uncultured Oscillatoria sp. | reverse complement strand
ACTCGGTGAGGAGGGCGATCCGGACTATGTGAAAATGGCTGCCGGTGTTTTGCTTCTATATTCCGATGCTGACGCGCAGGAAGTCAAGCAGTCAAGCTTCAGGAGATGGAACTGGCAAAGTAGCCAGTACGAAACTACCATTCGCGGTTCCTGGGATACCTACGCCGGCTATCTCAGCTTTAACCACATTCTCTATGAAAACAGTCCGCGCTATGTGTTAATGCCGGGTTCCAAAGCGTGGCGCTGTCGGGACAATTATACTCCGGGAAATCCGGAACCGCAAGTGCGGGAGGAGGCGTTTCCGGAACTTTGGGAGCGACACCCAGAGGCGCTGCTGGAATTGCTTTTGCAAAGCAACTGTCGCCCGGTTCACCAGTTTGCTGCTAAAGCCATGCGAGTCTGCTGGCAATTCTGTGCTGAGCTGAATATTGAGACAGTCATCGCATTTTTGGGCAAAACTTATGAAGTGACGGCGCTGCTGGGGTTTGAGCTGGCTAGGGAGCGCTACAACCCCGCAGAACCCAACCGGCAGTTGGTTTTGGCTGCTGTCAATTGCGTGTCGCCTGAAGCTCGCACGCAAGCTTACCGGTGGATTGAAGAGCAGCGGGAGCGCTTTTTTGAACAGAGCGATTTTATTGCGGCTTTGGTGACAAGTTCGCAAGCTGACACGCGCCGGTTCGCCCGCCGGCTGCTGGGTTCTTCAATTTTGATCGAGACGACTGCGAGGGTGCTGATTGGGCGCATTATTGTGGCGCTGCTGGCACTTGAGCCAAGCCAAGCTGAACTGGCAAAAGAAATTGCGGAAACGCTGCTTAGTAGTTTCACGCCGCAGTTGCGGAATTTGGGATTTGGGGTTATCCTTGATTTGCTGGCGCACCCGATGCCAGAAATTCAGGAGTTGGGGGCGAGGATTTTGCTCAATCACGAGATGAGGGCGGTTGACTTGCCGGCAGATTTGATAGAATCGCTTCTGGCGTCGCCGCATGAGCCGGTACGCGCAATTGGGGTGAGGATTTTTGGGCAATTGCCGGATGATAGGCTGATGAGCGACCGCTCGTTTATTATTGCAATGGCGGTGAGTGCTGCCGGTGAGCTGCGCAGCGCTATTCGCCCAGCAATTCGGCGATTGGCAAGCAGTTACTCGGAGTTTGGGTGGGGGCTTGTCGCTGATTTTATTGAGATTTTGGTAGTGCCAGAAAGGCATGAAGGCGTTCACGCGGATGTGGTGCGCGTCATGCGGGAAGACATACCGGGGTGGGTGTTGCGGGTGAGCGAGGAAACGGCGATACGGCTAGTGGGCGCGAAGTCTGGCGCTGTGCAAGAATTGGGGGGGTGGGTGCTGAAGGAAAATCGGGACAGGTTTGTTAGAGAGTTGGAGACGAGCGAAATTGTCAAGCTTGCCGGTCACGAGGTTTTG
>CAZJNL010000655.1:451-2387 GCA_964546515.1 uncultured Oscillatoria sp. | reverse complement strand
GCGCGAGAGATGTTTGGGGAAATTTTAGGCCGGCTGCGCGGGAACTCGCAGGAAATGCTCGCTGGGGTGCGGTTGCTGGAGTCGAAGTGGGAGGATTCGCGGGAGTTTGCCCGCCGGATTTTCAGCACGGAATTTTCTGCGGAAGACTGGATGCCAGAGGTGATGGTGAGTGTGTGCGACAGCGTTCGGGAAGATGTGCGGGTTTTTGGGCGGGATTTGGTGAGGCGCAATTTTCAGGAGGGTTATGGGGAAGAGTATTTGCTGAAGTTCGCGGAACATCCGAGTGGGGACATGCAGGTGTTTGCTACGAATTATTTGGAGAGTTACGCTGCGGATAATGCCGACCGGCTGCGAGAGTTGGTGCCCTATTTTGTGACGGTGCTCTGTCAGGTGAATCGGGGGCGCGTGGCGAAAGGGCGGATTTTTAAGTTTTTGGATAAGGAGGCGCAAAAGAGTGAGGAGGCGGCGCGGATTGTGGCGGAAATTCTGACGCGCCAGTCGGTGACGGTGGCGATTGGGGATAAGGCGACGGCGGTTGAGATGATGGTGAGGATTCGCCGGCGATTTCCGGGGATTGAGTTACCGATTCAGGTGAAGCCGGTGTCGGAGGTGAGGAGTTAGGGTGTGGGCGCGGGTGTCCTCACGAGGGGAGGACGCCCAACGGAGTGCGACAGGCGTCTCGCCTGCGCCCACAATACGAAGGGGACAGCTGGGATGCCGGTCCTACGCCTTCGGGGTGTGGGCGCGGGTGTCGTGCCGGTGCCCTGGCAGTCTAAGGGTAGTGTTATTTACTCAGGCAGATTTGAGCAGCCATTAAAATAGAGGATCAGTGCTTCACCAACACTTTTTGTAACTCCAGCAGCTACTGCTGATTTTATTCCCCAACCAACAACAGGAAAAAAGTCAAGGGCTGAGTGTGCAATTTTACTGCCAATAAGTGGAGCAGCAATTGTAGTAAACAGTGCCCCAGCTTGTGTCTGATCCAAGTTAACATCAAAAATTGACCCTATTTGGATAACCATTGTTACATCGCCTGCAGTCATTAGATAGTGGGAACCTGGAAACCAAGCCACACTAGCAAATCCTAAAGCCCATTTGTTAATGGCTGAACGGGCTTCTTCTCTGGCTTGTCTCTTGTTTGTTGCTGCCATAATTGTTGCTTTCTGCTATCGATTACACAAACTATTATTGTGCTATATACGAGACCATTACGAGCGGACAAAGCTTTATTTCCGCCCATCCTAGCAAGAAATTCTTATATTGCCTGCAGGAAAAAGTCTGGTTTTGTGGGGATTTTTCCAGCTGACAGCATGAAAAAATGTAGGGAAATATAGGGAAATATAGGGAAATATAGGGAGATATAGGGAGATGTAGGGGAATGTAGGGGAATGTAGGGGAATGTAGGGCGAAGTCGGGAAATGTAGGGTACAATACAGCCAGCAGTGACATTTACCCGACTGTATGGACATTAAGGAAGTGCTAAAGCTCGCCGACGAGCTGGTGTTGGCCCAAACGAATAAGCACCTGAATGACTTGCAAGAGAGGATTCTGCGCGGGACATGGGAAGATAAGGACTACCAAGAAATTGCCCAGGCGGTTAACCTATCTGAGGCTCGTGTTAGGGAGGTTGGCTCCGAATTATGGCAGATCCTTTCACAACGGTTGGGGGAAAAAGTCAGTAAATCCAATTTACGCTCCGCAATGGAGAGGTTGCAAATCTGCTTATTTTCAAATGTTGTTGGACAAGACGTGCGAAGCGAGGTTATCTTTTGTGGGGATAATAAACATCCGCAAAACCTACCAACCTCCCACCCACCACAGCAGGAACCATCTAGCCCACAACAAACCCCACCCCTGCATCAAGATTTGAGCGAGATGCCGGAGTTGGGTGCTTTCTACGCTCGCACCGGCGACTTGGAAACCCTGCAAACCTGGA
>CAZJNL010000655.1:0-441 GCA_964546515.1 uncultured Oscillatoria sp. | reverse complement strand
TCAGCGGAATTGGCAAAACCGCCCTCGCCGCGCAACTCACACAGCAAATTAAAAACCAGTTTCAATATGTGCTTTGGCACAACCTCAACTCATCCCCCACGCCGGCGGAACTGCAAGAGAACCTGACTGAGCTTTTCTCAGAACCGGAGGACAGCAACCCATCCGCAACCAACACCAGGCGCTTACCCCTCATTAAATATTTGCAAAAGCACCGGTGTTTGGTTATCCTAAATGAGATTCACAACCTCTTCAGTAGCGGACAGCTTGCCGGTCAGTACAAACCGGCATGTGAGGAGTATCGCGCCCTTTTCAAAGAGATAGCAGAATTATCGCATAACAGCTGTTTACTGCTCGTAGGTTTGGAGCCACACAGAGAAGTCGCTCAACTCAAAAGCCCAAATAGCCACATTCGCACCTTAAACCTCACTGGTTTGGAAACCG
>CAZJNL010000654.1:0-3820 GCA_964546515.1 uncultured Oscillatoria sp. | reverse complement strand
CTTGTCGCCAACGGCGACAGGGGTTGGGGAAGTGCTAGGCTTATGTAGTCGAGGGCTTTTTGTTTTTCCCCTAAGGAGTTGTAGACTGCACCGATGTTGTGGAGGGTGAGAGCTTCGCGGCGCTTGTCACCGGCAGCTGGAAACAGTGGCAGTGCCTGAAAATATTTCTCAATCGCCGCCTTCAGAGATTCTGCTGTACCTTGTTGGCGCAGCTTTTCTCCCTCTGAAAACACTTTCTGTGCGGCGGCGCGAGAAGCGGAGGGCGAGGGAGTTTCTGGCTGTTGTGTCACCTTTACTGAGGAAAAGTCTGACACCGGCATAAGAGCATCTGCACCTTTACCCGCAACGACGTGCCGGTGCTCCCCCCACCGCACCGGCACCCCTTGACTAATTAGACTTTTTGTGATTTCTTTTCTTTCCTGCGCAACAGCCGGTTGAGCGGCGGCACGAGGCAGTCGAGATGCACAGCAAGACAACCTGCATGCCTCGCCAGCACAGCCATGCCGGTGCCGGCATTACCATTGAGCAAGTTCCACCCGATTGGGTTTGTCATGTCGCGCCCGCGCTCAAAAGTCAGTCCTATTTTATAAAAGATAAGGTCGCCCGCATCAGCCCACTGTAAAATCCCTCAATGCCTGAAGCAGGCGCTCACCTATATTATATGAGTAATCAACCGTATTATGTACAACTTATCGCCACGCCGCTCTCGCGGCACGGGCTGCGTTTGAGTTTCTAGCCCGAAAGCGAAATATTATAATTTCCCTTTAAATACATTGAAATACCGGCATCTGGTGCTCAGGGATGGAACAAACATAAAACTTAACTGCAGACGGTGCTTTACCCGCCCGCAGGGGCGTAACGCCAACCCGCCCTGCCGGCACTTCAAGACTCACCGGCATTTTTGCGCTATGATTTACCTCGGATTGCCCCAAAGCCGGTTGAGTGCCGGCACGAAGCTGGAGTTGCGCACAGTAAGGCAAGATGCTTTCCTCGCCAGCACAGCCGGTGCCGGTGCAGGCATTACCGTTTCGCAAGTTCCACTGCAATGGGAAAGTCATATCGCACCCGCGCTCAAAAGTCAGTCCTATTTTATAAAAGATAAGGTATCCCCCATCCGCCCACTGTAAAATCCCTGTTAGCCAGAAGCAGGCGCTGAAAGTTGTTTGCTTGAGTCATCAAACGGATTAGAGATAAAATTGTCAGCCATCCAGCTTTCGCTATCGCTACCATTGCTGCAATTGAGGCAATGGCACTGTAGCGAACATTTTATAATTTACGCTTAAATAATTCGCAAAAGGCTGTCCGGAGTTTCAGGGTGTGGGTGGAATGGGACAGTGGGAAGAGAGAGGGATATCGGGCAACCGGCAGGGGGGAGGTGTCCTTTGTGGCGAGTAAGCGGTATACTGTCGTGTGAGTGAGAGGTGGAAAGCAGTCAACGATGCTGGGTAAATTTTTCAAAAAGCCAGAAACAGAAGAGAGCGATCGCGTCCCCCCCGGACAGTATTTGACCAAAGGATTCCCGGTGCTGACTTACGGAAACACCCCCCGCATCAGCATTGAGGAATGGCAATTGAAAGTGTGGGGCAAAGCCAAGGAGAAGACTTTCACTTGGGAAGAGATAATGGCGATGCCTCAAAACGACTTCACCGCTGATTTTCACTGCGTCACGCGCTGGTCAAAACTGGACGTGCAGTGGACAGGCGTCAAAGTTACGGACTTCATGAAGTACATTGAGGTAGACCCCAAAGCAGTTCATATAATGGAACACTGCTACGGCGGCTACACCACCAACATCGCCGTAGCAGACTTCGTGCGGGAAGAGAACTTTTTCGCCCACACCGTCTTTGGCGAACCCCTACCCCCAGATCACGGAGGTCCCCTGCGGCTGGTAGTGCCCCACCTGTACGCCTGGAAGAGCGCCAAATGGATTAACGGCTTAGAGTTTCTCGAAAAAGAGGAACTCGGCTTCTGGGAGCGCAACGGCTACCACCGGCGCGGCGAACCCTGGGCTGAAGAGCGCTACAGCGGCGCGTTCGGCTTCTGAGAAAGGGGCGCAACGGCGCTCGCAGGCATTGCGCGAAGAGTGGGGAGCAAGTCTTCATTTTTGCGCGTGTTCAGCAGGGGCGAGGCAAGCGAGGAATGTCTGTGGGTTTGGGAGGAAGGATATTGATAAACCCGCCCCCACCCTGGCTTCCCTGCGCTCCTAATAAATTAGATGAGACTGTTGGATCGTTGATGTGGGGTATTAATAATGAACCGCCAAGACGCCATAGACGCGCCAGCGGCTTCCCGCTTTCTTAGAGCGCCAAGAAGGAAGAAGAAAGAGTCAGAGGGATAGAAAAGTTAATTACGGGCAATTGACCGGCTCTGGATATCAGAGGCGTGCGACGGGAGCTTTTGTGGGGTGTCGCGCATGGCAGTCGAGCGCCAACAGCATCATTAGATTCAGCCTAACTGATGTAGATTTAACCGGAAACGATGTCAGAGTGAGAATTTTCTCCTGACCGGCTAGCGCAGGGGCTGTGTTAAGAGGCAGAGAGAGCGAAACCCCGCGCTTGCAGCGCTCTCGCTTCCCTGTAACATATCCGGGAGAACTGACAGTGAGCCAACAAGACACAAACTCCAACTCCGCCAAACAGCAAGTCGAACTGGAAAGCCGGCTAGAAGAATTAAGAAAAGAGAATGATAAACTGAGACAGCAACTCAACTTATTGGAGGGGATATACGACTTCCACGCTACTAAAATAGCGTCCAAGGCGCAGTACGGCGTACCGTCTGGCTGAGAAATTCAGCGATAGGCATTACTGCCCTAACCTTTCTAGGGGGATTGAGTCTGGTTCCGATAGTCATAGATTACATTAAAACTGAAAGTGTCAAGAGGAGTGTGGAAGAGATAGTGCGGGGGGAAACGGCGCAAGAGCTGCGCAACAGAATTGTGGATAAGGCGACGGTTGAGGTAAAATCGCAGATTCAGGAGAAAGTGAATAAAAACATCGAAACAGCGGGAAAAGAGGCTGTGAAAGAAGCCTTGAACCGAGTCAATCTGCCGGCTCGGATAAAGACAGAAGTAGATGCCGGTGTGATGACAATTTCCGATGAGATTAAAAAGCCAAACCCAGCCAGTGAGTTCGTGCAAGTCGTCGAAAGCTCTGTTGGGGAAGAAAAGTACCTCGCTGTCGCCTACTCTTCTACCGAGAGAGCGGATTTAGAGCGGGAGAGACAGCGAGTAAAAAATGCCAGTGGCGGTGAGTTACCTCAGGGCTTAGAAAACCTGAAAATTTGTCCGCCCAAACCGGGAAACCAGCGGTTTGCCTTGGTTATTGGCGAGCCGGCACCCCTAGATAAAGCCAGAGAGCGCGTCAAACTAGCGATCGCCAACAACTTCCAAAAGGACACTTACGCACTTCGCGCCAGCGATGCCTTTTTCGCCTACAGCGCCTCGTGCAAATGAGAGCTGGAGCATCTTGTAGAGAGGCGACTCGGCGTTCTACAGGGGAGAGGGGGAGGCATCGGGTTTTCCGCTCGACTTATATCATATCCGGTTGCATCGATTTTCTATCGCTGTAGGGGCGGGTTCACCCGAAATATCTGTGGCACAACGAAGGGTGTAAATAAACCCGCCCCCGCCCTGCCACGAATAAGGATGGCACCGGACATGATATAGCAGTAGTCATATTGGTTAGGACATTAATGGCATGGCGCATGGGGCATGGCGCATGGGGCATGGCGCATGGGGAAGACTCACAGCAATGCCATGCATGCGTGATGCCCAATGCCCAATGCCCAATGCCCAATGCCCAATGCCCAATGCCCAATGCCC
>CAZJNL010000653.1:784-3821 GCA_964546515.1 uncultured Oscillatoria sp. | reverse complement strand
TATAGCGGTTCTCAATTGGATGAGTCTCTTGTAGAGACGCGATTTATCGCGTCTCTTATCCCCAAGGTCGTGCGGAAGCGAAAAACGTACCGCACTGATATAATATAGCAATGGACAGTAAGCTTAGGACACGCTTGACAGGCAAGATGCCTGTCCTACGAGGTATAGGACACAAACCCGTAGGGGAGGCGAACGCATACGCCTCAATGTCTAATGTCCTAACCAATGTGGCTAGTGCTATATCAAGTCCGATGGCATCCTTATTGCAAAACTCTTAAAAAACTCCATCCAATTGAAACCCGCTATAGCAATTTGAGAGGCGCTATATTTGATTTAGGCTATTGCTATATCTCCCCCCCTCTTCCTTCTTGGCGCTCCTTCACGGGGGCGGTTCGTAAACTATTCAGACTTATTCCCACTGCAATACATCACCAACAGCCCAAACAATCCCATCCCCACCGCATACTTCAGTTCCTCCGCAACCGCTGGACTGGGCGAGAAAAATCCCTCAACAGTGCCAGCAATAACCAGCATCGGCACAATGCCAAACACCAGCTGTGCGGCAAGGGAGCCGCAGACTTTCAGCGCATCTCGCCGGCGATATTTGCCCGGAAACAGAATCGCCCTAGCCAGCAACAGACCGGCACCCCCCGCAAAAAAAATCGCCGGCAGTTCCAGGGAACCGTGGGGAAACACAAACGCCCAAAACGGATAAGCTAAATTATTTTGCCCCACCAAGGCGGAAATCGCCCCAATCATCACTCCGTTGAAGAAGAGTATAAACACCGTAAACGCACCGGCTGTTATCCCGCCGGCAACCGCCGTAAACGATACCTGCAGGTTGTTAATCATAATATTGGTGGAAGCCAAAGGTTCAATCCCCACAATCGACCCCACCCACAACTCGTGCCGGTCGCGCACCTTGACAATCAAATTTTCTGGTACTATAAGAGACATAAACATCGGGTCTTGCCACGCAAACCACCAGGCAACCAGCACGCCTATCATAAAGATAACAACAGCTGCAGCGATGTATCCCCATGTCTGCCGCACCGCCGCCGGAAACCCCCAGCGATAAAATTCCAGCACCGCTTGCCATTGCTGCCGGTGCGACCCCTGGTAAATTTGGTTATAGCTGCGAGAAGTGAGAATTTGCAAGTCGCGCACCAGGGTTTCTCCCACTTGATTTGTCCGCGCCCGAGCCAGATCCGCCGACACCGAGCGATACAAACTGGCCATCTGCCGGATTTCATCCGCTCGCAGCGACTTCAGTCCTTTTTTCTCCACTTGCCTCAAAAGGGCGTCCAGCTGCTTCCAGTTCGGTTCCCGCCGCGCCACCCAACGCTGAATATTCATAAAGTCTTTAGAAAATCTTGCCGGTTTCTCCCCCTAGCGTAGCTTAAAATAGTATCAAACCTAGCGTTCCCCTCAACAGGAGGCTTTCCCTCATGTCGGCTAGCCAGAGTTCTCCCAATCCCATACAGCCACTCAGCGTTGGCAATGTCGTCAGTGCAGGATTTCGGCTCTATCGCTCGAATCTGAAGTTGTACTTCGATATTTCTCTGAAATCCACTTTGTGGCAACTGGTTCCCGTCGCCCTACTCATTCCTGTAACTCTACTTTTTGTTTTTGGCCGGCTTAACGCTTCTGCTTTGGGGTTAATCATTCCGATTTGGATAGTGCTGTTTGTTTATTGCATGGCTGAATCCATTACTACTTCTGCCCAGATTCTGCGGCTGGCATTTGGAGAATTGGCCAGCCAGCCAGAAAGTGTCACAGACGCTCGCCGCCAACTCGCTCCTCGAAAATGGATTTTTTTTGGCGCAAATTTTTTGTTTATTCTTATGCTTTATGGTTGGTTATTGTTTTTATATATTTCGGCCTTTTTCTTGTATATGGCCGCCTTTCTGCTGTTCTCAGCAGCCCCAAATATCCAGCCCCAAAATAACGGTGGTATTCTAATATTCTGGGTGCTGGCTTGGCTCGCTTTCCTTGCTATTTTATACGGTCTAATCTGGTTCATCTGTCGCCTTTATATTTTTGACGTACCATTAGCATTAGAGAGTGGCATGGGGGCGAGAAAAACAATTAGCCGCAGCTGGGAGTTAACCAAGGGAAATATTTGGCGGATTTTTGGGATATCGATGGTAGCATTTTTGATGGCAATACCTTTCCAAATCCCCCTGCAGATTGCTGCCAGTGTGATTCAGGGATCCTTAGAGAAATTTTTCCCATTCCAAGGCCCTACTTTTCTGGCTTTATCCTTTATTTTATCCTACCTTTCGGGGTTAGTGGTAAGTTTATTTGTGCTGCCCTTCTGGCAATCCATCAAAGCTGTGGTATACTGTGACCTGCGCAGCCGGCGGGAGGGTTTGGGTTTGCAGTTGGGCGACCGCACTATTTAAATGTAGCGCTTCTCATCTCAGTGCGCTAAATTTTTCGCTTTCGCACGACGGCGGGGAGACGCGATAAATCGCGTCTCTACAAGAAAATTATGCGAACTGGGGTATCATTTTTCTACCCATATGTACCATCACCGATTGAAAAACGCTATATATATAGAGAAACCCGGTTTCTTAAAGAAACCGGGTTTCTGGGGCGTACTTCATCCAACTGAAAACCGCTATAAGCAGCCATGCGTTTCTTTAATCGCGTCACACTCCTTACGCCAGAAAGTGTCGAACTGGAATTTAACCTAGCCGGCATTGGGAATCGCGCCTTTGCCCTGCTCATTGACTATCACGTCTTGCTCGTGATTGCCGTTGTGTTCCTCATCCTCTGGTCTTTCCTTTCGATTCAGCTAGTGGAGGTATTGACACCACTCACCGGCAGTGATAATATAGGACTCTGGCTAGCAGCCATTGCCATCCTGACTACCTTCTCTATCTATGTAGGTTACTTCGTTTTCTTTGAAACCCTTTGGCAAGGTCAAACCCCTGGCAAACGCTTTGCCAAAATTCGCGTCATTCGCGACGACGGGCGCACCGTCGGACTGCAACAAGCAACACTGCGGGCGCTGCTGCGACCTATTGATGAC
>CAZJNL010000653.1:0-774 GCA_964546515.1 uncultured Oscillatoria sp. | reverse complement strand
TGACTCCTTGTTTATCGGTGCCTTTCTCATTATGCTAACTTCCCAGGAAAAGCGCCTGGGAGATATGGTAGCCGGCACCATTGTCATTCAAGCGGAACAGCCCGCAGCACCGGCTACCTTTCCCATTTCTGAACCGGCTAGAAACCTAGCGGAACAGTTACCCCAAATCGCAAACTTATTCCAATTGCTCCCAGACGACTTTGCCGTCATTCGCGAGTATTTGCAGCGGCGCGGCGCTCTCGCGAGCAAGGCGAAATCTGAGTTAAGCCGAAAACTCGCTCGTCAAGTCAAAGATGCAATCGCTCTAGAAAAAGTGCCGGATGGAGTTACCCCCGACCAATTTCTAGAAGCTGTCTATCTAGCATACCAGCAGCAATCCAGCGCCCCGTAGGGTGCGTTCCCCCGGAACGCACTACTATTCATCCCCTACCCGGCAAGAGACTCTTGCTGAGGCGTTTGATAGCCAAATCGGCTACCTCTGAATAGCGCAAATCACCGCACAGAACTTTGCCCATTGTCTGGGTGGCTGCCGGTCGCTTGATGCCTACTTTATACGCAATGCCGGGAATGCGGTAAAATAGCCCAGATAAGCGTTGCGCCCACACCATATCGCCGCCCCACTCTTCGTTGATCACCTCGGTGTATTTTTCCAGAGCGTCACCGGCACCGGAAAGCGCCCCGTCAATTGCCTCTGCCGCTTTGACACCGCTGAACATAGAAGGGCGAATCCCTTCCGCTGTAAACGGATCTACCACACACGCCGCTTCACCGGCT
>CAZJNL010000652.1:0-3825 GCA_964546515.1 uncultured Oscillatoria sp. | reverse complement strand
GCACCACTCGCTCACCTGATCTCGCTCACCTTATAGGGTACTGTCTGAATGCTCTATCTGAGAAACCTGGTTTACCACCCACCGGCTAGCCCCACCCCCATCCTCAAAGCCGTTAACCTGGAACTAGCCCCGCAGCAACTGGGGCTGGTGATTGGTCCGAGCGGGTCTGGCAAAACTACCTTACTGGAAATTTTAGCTGGGCTGGCGCAACCCACCGGCGGTAAAGTCTTCTGGCGCCAGCGAGAACTTGTGCCCGAACAGCTGCAACAGCTGGCTGGGTTGGTGTTTCAGTTTCCAGAGCGGCATTTCTGCGGCAGCACCATTCTACAAGAATTGCGGCTCGGACACCCAGAGTTGGGGTCAGAACAAGTCAGCCAAGCCCTAGCGGAAGTCGCGCTGGCTCACTTACCCCTGCAGACCTCACCCCATTCTTTAAGCGGCGGACAGCAGCGACGCCTCGCCCTGGCGGTGCAGCTGATTCGCCAGCCCCACTTGCTGCTGCTCGATGAACCCACCGCCGGCTTGGACTGGTCGATGCGCCGGCAGCTGGTTTCTTTGCTAGCCAAGCTGAAAACCCACTGGAGTCTGCTGGTTGTCACCCACGATGCCGGCGATTTGTTGAGCATAGCAGACCGCTGCTGGACTCTCAATCACGGCGGCTTGCAGCCGGTGGAACCCAATAAGCTCGCCATCACCCAGCAGCTGTCAGCTGTTAGTTCGTGAGCGGTGATTTATAAAGTAAATATTAAAGGCCATTCGCGCCCAATCGGGAAACGATCCCCCCCCACCCCCCCCCAAAAAAAGGGGGGGGAACACTTATAGCCAACCCCTGTAGGGCGGGGACCACACGGGGCCTGCCCGTTGGGGGGATCTAGATTTTCTTTATAAATGACCTCTGAGGGGAAAAAAGGGATGTTTCTCGTTCCCAGCATGAGCTGGTAACGAGGTTAACAATATTGGATGAAACAATGTCGGATGAATTAACTGAAAACTCTTTACTCAACACTCAGAACCCTTTGGTGCTGCCGGAAATGATGCCGGTGTGGCAGTCAACGCTGGGCTGGCAGCCCTCTGCCGGCTTTCTGCAGCAATTTCAGCGCCTTTACGAGCTGATTTTGCAGGGAAACAGCCAGATGAATTTAACCCGCATCACCTCCCCAGAAGATTTTTGGGAAAAACATCTCTGGGATTCCCTGCGCGGAATTTCGCCTTTTTTGCAGGAGTCTGTCGGAAGTGTCAGCGGTGAAAATCCTCCGGATGCCGGTGCGCAACCGGAATCTTTTCACACGGCTTTGAAAGGTATCGATATTGGCACTGGTGCCGGTTTTCCGGGGCTGCCGGTGGCGATTGTCAAGCCTGAATGGACTGTTACCCTCCTCGATTCCACTCGCAAAAAAATCGCCTTTGTCAACTCGCTGCTCGCCGATTTGGGGATTGAGAATGCCACGACTTTGACCGGCAGAGCTGAGGAAATTGGCCAGCAGCCCCAGCACCGCCAGAGTTACGATATCGCTCTCCTGAGAGCTGTCGCACCGGCATCCGTGTGTGCCGAATATGCCCTGCCTTTGCTGAAAACCGGCGGAAAGGCTGTTCTCTATCGCGGGCACTGGGCAGCTGAGGAGACAGACGCCCTGCGCCCAGCTGTTGAGCGCCTCGGCGGCGCGATTGAGTCACTTGAAGGATTCACCACGCCGGTAGAGGGGGGCATCCGTCACTGTTTGTACCTGCGGAAAGTGGCGGCGACACCGGCAGCTTTCCCTCGCCCCGCTGGGGTGCCGGCGAAACAGCCCCTTTAGGGATTGTTATTAACGCACCCCACTCGCACTCCCCCTCTCCCCTTGTGGGCTGGGAGGGGGGTGAGGGGCACTTACTCCCCCTCTCCCCTTGTGGGCGCTTTCACTGCCCACATCTCCTAAAAAGCTTATCCAGACTGGTTTTCAGGCGCTATTTCTCTCCGTAACCGGGCACAGTTCGATCCACAAACCCGAACCGGAGAATCAGGGTTCTCGCTTTTCAGCAGGACTTGATTCTCATTCATTAGTGGCTCTTTTGCTGATTGCCGGTGGGGGGAGACATAGCTGGAAGCCTTGCTCTGAAAGCTTTTAAAGGACAAATGGGGAATCCTCGGAACCTTATGGGCTGCCGGTGGGGGTGAGGGGGAGCTGTACAGTTCCGCAAAAGCGCAAATTTACTAATATCCGGTAGAAAGCATATATACAAAACAGGTCTAAACTCGGTTTTTTGTGAAAATCATTTAATCGGAAATCATCCCATTTCCAGGTAATTTTCCGAAAAATGGCCGTGGAGTGGGGTCGTGGAGTGGAGTGAGAAGGTGCCGGTAGGGGTGAGCGGTGACCATCCGGGGGGAAGTCTCGCCCCGAAAAGCAGATTGGCCGCACTGCTGCGGGGTCGCTTTAGGGTAAATTACCTTATATCCGGAAGAAAGCATATATACAAAACAGGTCTAAACTCGGGTTTTTGTGAAAATCATTTAATCGGAAAATATATCAGCTATAGTCGGTCGCCCGGAAGCCCCTCACCCCCATCCGCTCTGCTTTCGGGGGCTTTTTGAGGGGGGTGAGGGGTGTTGCCGGCACTCAACCGAACCTGATATCAGCCGGTAGCTTGCGCAAACCGCTTGTTAATTTCGTCCCAGTTGAGAACGTTCCACCAAGCGCTCAAGTAATCGGCGCGGCGGTTTTGGTATTTGAGATAGTAGGCGTGCTCCCAAACGTCGTTGCCCATTATAGGATAGTTGCCATCCATGAAGGGGCTGTCCTGGTTGGCTGTGCTGATCACTTCCAACTTGCCGGTGCCGGTGCGCACCAGCCAAACCCAGCCGCTGCCGAATCGCGTGCTGCCGCCATCGTTGAACTGCTTTTTGAAGGCGTCAAAGCTGCCGAAGGTTTGTTTGATGGCGTCTGCGATTGGGCCGGTTGGCTCCCCACCGCCGTTGGGTTTCATAATCTTCCAAAACATGCTGTGGTTGACGTGTCCGCCGCCATTATTGCGAACCGTCGTGCGAATATCCGAGGGCACGCTTTTGATGTCGCGCAGCAGCTGTTCGGGAGTCTTGCTTTTCAACTCCGGATGTTTGTCCAGCGCATCGTTGAGGTTTTTGACGTAAGCGGCGTGGTGTTTGTCGTGATGAAACTGCATGGTGCGCTCATCGATGTGTGGCTCCAAGGCGTTGTAGGCGTAGGGTAAAGGCGGCAACTCGACGTAAGGCTTTGCGTTACTAGCCAGTGTGCTGTCCCCTTTTTTTGAGGGTGCCGGCAAGCTCTCTCCAAACGCCCCGCAAGCGCCGGTGGTGACTGCCCCAACACCTGCTCCCAGCAAAATCAAGAAATTTCGACGATTGAGTGTCATAAGAGGGATACGCTCCTAAAAAGTAACAACCTTAGCTCAAATTTATTCTTTTCTTAGGTTAACTCAAGTTGCTACTTATGAAACGCCGGCAACTGAAAACTCGGTTTCTTGGTGCTGTAGAACGCCCAGTCGCGTCTCTACACGGTAAAAATTTCAGCTGAAACCTGGTTTTTGAATAACTGCTAGCAACTTGGGTTAGGTTAAATGCCGGCGTGCCGGCACGGATCGTCTGGATACTTCTACTTACCTGACCGCAGGGGATGCGAACCGCAACGGAACAATTGAGCCGGCTGGATTGGCAATCAATAAGTCCGGAACTGTCTAATATAGCGGTTATCAATTTGATAAGGTACAGATGGGGATAAAAATGGATGCCCGCTCAAAACGAGACAGTTTACAGATCCTTTCTCTTGTAGAGACGCGATTTATCGCGTCTCCCTGTCCCGGATGAGTGCG
>CAZJNL010000651.1:2199-3830 GCA_964546515.1 uncultured Oscillatoria sp. | reverse complement strand
GCAGTGGTATGCCGGCATTGTCCGCCATCTGGTCAAAAGTCTGGAACTGGCGGACAAGGTTAATGTGCCCAGTTGGTGGAAAGAGCGGGAATTTCTCTCGTCGGTGCAGCGACTTGATGAGTTTATCGAGTCGGTGCTGCTGGCAGAGATATCTGCTAATATTGTAATATTTATAGATGAAATTGACAGCATTCTCAGTTTGAAGTTTGACACGGATGATTTCTTTGCCCTGATAAGAGCCGGTTACAACAAACGCGCCGACAAGCCTGAATACATGCGGCTGAGCTTTGTGCTGCTGGGGGTGTGCACTCCCTCGGATTTGATTGCGGACAAGAACCGGACGCCTTTTAATATTGGCAGGGCGATTGCGATGACCGGCTTTCAACTGCCGGCGGCTCTGCCTCTGGCTGGGGGATTGTCAGCGGCGGTTGAGAATCCTGAGGCGGTGTTGGGTGAGATATTGGCGTGGACAGGAGGGCAGCCGTTTCTCACGCAGAAGGTTTGTAAATTGGTTCTGAATTTCCCCTCACCCCCCTACCCCCTCTCCCACGAGGGGAGAGGGGGAGAAACTCCTCAAGCTCCCCTCCCCCTTGATGGGGGAGGGGTTGGGGGTGAGGGTGATGCGTCGTGGGTTGGAAAGTTAATACAAGTGCGGGTGATTGAAAATTGGGAGGCGCAGGATGAGCCGGAGCATTTAAAGACGATTCGGGTGAGGATTGTCAGAAGTGAGGAACGCGGAAGTCGGCTGTTGGGATTGTACCAGCAAATTTTGCGGGAGGGGGGAGTTGCGGCGGATGACTCTCCGGAACAAATGGAATTGCGGCTGTCGGGGTTAGTGGTGAGGCAGCTTGGGAGGCTGGAAGTTGCTAACCGCATTTACGGGGAGGTTTTTAATGCCGGTTGGGTAGAGAAAGAATTAGGCAATCTCCGCCCTTATGCGGAGGTGTTCCGAGCTTGGCTAGCTGCTAACCGGCAGGATGAATCCAGGCTGTTGCGGGGACAGGCGCTGCGGGACGCGCTCGCCTGGGCGGCGAGTAAAAGTTTGAGCAATGAAGATTATCAGTTTTTGACAGCGAGTCAGCAAGTGGATTTGGCGACGGAGCAACAAGCCAGACAGCTGGAAAAGCTGGAAGCGGACATTGCTCTGGAGGCGGAAAAAAAGGCAAGGGTAGACGCCGAGCTGGAGCGGGAGAAAAAAGTCCGCCAAGTCGCTCAGGGAAGAAATAGAATTGCGGCGGTTTTGCTGGCTTTGGTGACAGCGGTGAGCAGTTTGGCAGTGTTTCAGTGGGTAGAAGCTGAAAAGGGGAAAGTCAATGCCGAGATTGATGCCCTGACTTTATTGTCGGAAAAGCTGTTTGCCGCGAACCGGGAGTTGGAGGCACTGGTAGAGGGGATAAAAGCAGCGAAACAGCTGAGCAGATGGGGGGTGGAAGCCGGTGCGAAAACGCCGGTTGTGGTGGCGCTACAGCAGGCAGTTTACGGAGTCAGAGAGCGCAACCGCTTGGCAGGGTACAGCGCTTGGGTCAACAGCGTAGCTTTCAGCCCGGACGGCAAGACAGTCGCTTCTGCTGGTGAGGACGGCACCGTCAAACTCTGGAGCCTTGACGGTCAGGAAAAAGCCACTCTCAAGG
>CAZJNL010000651.1:161-2099 GCA_964546515.1 uncultured Oscillatoria sp. | reverse complement strand
CGTCAAACTCTGGAGCCTTGACGGCAAGGAAAAAGCCACCCTCAAGGGGCACAGCCGTGTGGTCACGAGCGTAGCTTTCAGCCCAGACGGCAAGACAGTCGCTTCCGGTAGTTATGACGGCACCGTCAAACTCTGGAGCCTTGACGGCAAGGAAAAAGCCACCCTCAAGGGGCACAGCAGTGGGGTCACGAGCGTAGCGTTCAGCCCGGACGGCAAAACAGTCGCTTCCGCTGGTCAGGACGGCACTGTTATCCTGTGGAGCCTGGATTTAGACGATTTATTAGCGCGGGGTTGCGACTGGGTGCGCGACTACCTGAACAACCCCAGTGCTCTTCTCAGCAAGGAGGAGCGCCATCTGTGCGATGGCGTTAAGCTTAAGCCTTCGGCGCGGTTATTAGTGCAAGGAGGCAGGTATTTAGCGGAAAACGGGGATATTGAAGGCGCAGTGGCTCAGTTTCAAAAAGCCAAAGAGCTAGAGCCTCGCCGGGAACTCAATCCAGAAGCTGACGCACGGCAATTTGCCGCGAAATCTTGGATTGATAAGGGAGAAAGCCTTGTATGGGAGGGAAAAGTCAGGGAAGCTATAGCAGCATACGCCCAAGCGCAGAAGCTGGCTCCAACGCTGGAAATTTCAGCTGGTTCTTGGAAGTCCCTCTGTTGGTACGGCAGTCTGCACCGGCATGCCAAAGACGTGATGTTTGCCTGTGAGAAGGCGGTGGCGCTTGCGCCTGAAAATGGAAGAGTTCGGGACAGTCGCGGTGTTGCTAGGGCGATGGCGGGCAATAAAAAAGGAGCAATTGAGGACTTTCAGGCATTTATCAAATCGACTGACAGTGCTGATGATAAATCGCACCGGCAGCGCTGGATTGATGCCCTCCGCGCGGATGAGAATCCTTTCACGGATGAAGAGATTTCGAGGCTGTTGAAGGAGTAATATTTCCCCCGGTTCCGCATGGGCGCAACGCGCTTGCAACAGGGGTGTCAAGTGAGAGTTACCTGGCGAATTTCATAAGTTTATTGGCGAATTAATGCGGTTTTACCGCCCCAAGCGGAATATCGTTTAATAGGTCCCTTGAAAGGGAGGATCCGCCGACAAATAGGCGTTCCCTGCTTGAGCTGGAAGGATGCTCCCCTACTCCCCCGCTCCCCTGCTATCCACAAACGAAGCAGTCGGACATGATATAAGATACCCTATCAATTCGCCAACAGTCTCATCCATTCCCCCCACCCCCTCAAACCGCAACTAAACTTGACTTCCCCCGCACACCCCCACTGCTCACCCCGCTTTAGGGATTTTTTCTGATTTTTTCACATTTGCCGGCGCAAAAAGTGGTGGGGGGTACTATCTTTTTCCCCCCTGCCCTGGTACACTACTCTTAGAATGGAAATCCGTGTCGAAATTTTATTGCAGCCGATATCCCATTATAAAGTTCTGATTCTCAGATCCTACCACGAGCCGGTGCACCCCGTCAACTCTTTTCCCCCACCGGCTCAAACCGCAACTAAACTTGACTTCCCCCGCACACCCCCCACCGCACACCCCCCACCGCTCACCCCGCGTTAGGGATTTTTTCTGATTTTTTCACATTTGCCGGCGCCGAGGTGGTTGCGGGTACTATCTTTTTCCCCCCTGCCCTGGTATACTACTCTTATAATGGGAATCTGTGTCGAAATTTTATTGCAGTCCCTATCCCATTATAAGGTTGCCCTAATCCTACCACGAGCCGGTGCACCCCGTCAACTCCTTCCCCCCCACCCCCTCAAACCGCAACTAAACTTGACTCCCCCCGCACTTCCCCCACTGCTCACTGTGGGCACAGGGATTTTTTTCTGATTTCTTCACACTTGCCGGCGCCGAGGTGGTTGCGGGTACTATCTTTTTTCCCCCTGCCCTGGTATACTACTCTTATAATGGGAATCTGTGTCGAAATTTTATTG
>CAZJNL010000650.1:2074-3834 GCA_964546515.1 uncultured Oscillatoria sp. | reverse complement strand
GGCGGTTGTCGCGGTGAAGGATGCCGGCACGTTCAAGCTGGCATTTGGGCCAAATACGATGCCGGCTGGGTTCATTAAGAATAGATTAGAGTTCCCCCCGCTGACTCGAATTAACCCATTTATATAGGAGGCGTCACCCCCGATTACCCGCCCCAAAATATTGCGGATATTGGGTAGGGAGAGAAAGTTGGCAATCTGCCCGTCACTCAGGCCAAATTTCAGGAAACTGTGAAAAAGATTCGCGCCATCTCTTGACAGGTAACCCCCTTGTATGTTAAAAACATTTCCATGCTCAGTGACAGTTGTGCCGGTGCCGTCGCGTGCCGGTGCGATGGGTTGGGCTTGGGCGAGTGCCGGGGCCCAAACAGCGGCGAGAAAGGGAACAGCAACCTGCAACGCGCTGATCATTTTTCCGGCAACGGGTTTCATCAGGCTTGGCTCCCAAATAGCTTAAAAAATTCTTTCATTTTAGCATACCATAACTTTCCGGTAGTGAGTGGTGACACCCTCCATCCGTTTCGCGGGTTTAACCGGCCTCTCCCATTCCCGCTTACAAAACCGCACTGCACCAGCGCCAGTCATTTGCCGTTTTTCTGCCGCCTACCCGGGGACAGATGCAAAAAGTGCATGTAAATCCTTAAAAAATAATTATAACATGCTATTAGTAAGAAAATATACGATTCCCCCCGTTAAGATTTTCAAGTAGGAAGTATAGGTGAATCCCAAATCCATACCGCTGACCGCTCAAACTCAGTCCTCATTTAACTTAAACCCTATGACTGCTGAAACTTCCCCCAACAAGGCGAACGAAAAGAAGTGTCTGGGTAAAGTCTACTTAGTGGGTGCGGGCCCGGGAGATCCCGGTTTGCTGACTGTCAAGGGCAAAACGCTGCTGGAGTGCGCTGACGCGGTGATTTACGACGCCCTGATCGGAACGCAAATTCTGGCCCTGATTAACCCACATGCCGAAAAAATTGATGCCGGCAAGCGCCGGGGTCGTCACTCCCTCGTGCAGTCAGAGACGACTCAGCTGCTGATAGAAAAAGCGCACACCCATGCAGTCGTAGTGCGACTGAAAGGGGGCGATCCGTTTGTGTTCGGTCGCGGCGGCGAAGAAATGGAAGATTTGGTGGCAGCTGGCGTGCCGGTGGAAGTCGTGCCGGGGGTGACATCAGGCATTGCCGCACCGGCTTATGCAGGAATTCCCCTCACGCACAGATCCTACAGCTCCTCAGTAACATTTGTAACCGGCCACGAAGCATCTGGCAAGTACCGGCCCGAAGTCAACTGGCAGGCAATCGCTCACGGTTCCGAAACCATTGTCATCTACATGGGCATTCACAACCTGGCCTATATTATTGCAGAGCTGACTGCAGCGGGACGCAGCCCGGAAACGCCGGTGGCTTTAATTCGCTGGGGGACACGCCCGGAGCAAGAAGAACTGATCGGCACGCTGGCAACGATTGTACAGCAAGTCGAGGCAACTGGCTTTGAAGCGCCGGCAATCGCCGCGATCGGGGACGTGGTTAACCTGCACAGCGTTTTGGCCAATTGCAGGCCGGTGGTTTTCCGCCCTCACCCCTGACCCCTCTCCCGCAAAGAGAGAACCCTTGAGGCGCACGGAACAGTCTCATCCGATCTGGGGAAAAACCTAACCTTACCCGCTGCATTGCCAAGAAGACCCGCTGCATTGCCAAGTTGACCTGCTGCATTGCCAAGTTGACCTGCTGCATTGCCAAGTTGACCTGCTGCATTGCCAA
>CAZJNL010000650.1:0-1974 GCA_964546515.1 uncultured Oscillatoria sp. | reverse complement strand
GTTGACTTGCTGCACCGGTATTGTGGTCGTTTCGGGACACGGAGATGGGCGTCTGGGGGACAGTTACGGATAAATTTGATAATATCCGGAAGAAAGCATATACACAAAACAGGTCTAAACTGGGATATTTTTGAAAATCATTTAATCGGAAACAGTCAAACTGCTCTCCAGTCCGACGCTCTCCTTCTAGCCCCTTACAAGGGTAGGTTTTTTGGCGATCGAAGCGAAGAGAGCTTAAGTTGACACCAATGACAGCCCCTCACCCCTGACCCCTCTGCCACAAGGGGAGAGGGGAACAAGAAGAAGATGGGGGTTTATCGGGTACGCTGCGGAGGCTGCCACTGTTTGAGGGCTTTCTGGGCGGCAGGGTAGGCGTTTGTGTCAGCTGGGACTAACTTCGCCGCCGCAATGGCAGCCGGCACCATCCCGACGCTGGCCCGCAACTGAGCGATTTGCCAAATACTGTCGCTCCACTGGTTAATCAGCGCTCGGGCTGACTCGTAATGGGGCTGTCCGGAGGTGATATCCTGGGCTTTGGCTATCGCCTTACTGTAAGAAGAGGCCTGTCCCCGCCGGACGAGTTTTTGCGCCTCCTGCAGCAAGCGTTTGTTGGTCAGTGAGAGCTTGTCAAGTTCTTCCCAAACGGCAATTAGCTGCTGCGTTCGGTCATAAACATCGGTGGCTTCCGAGGGCACAAGCCGCGCGGCGGCTAGTGCGTTCTTGTAATTTTCCTGTTTGGAGCGAGCGATGGCAATATCCAGAATCACCCTGCCCCAACGGTCAATATTTTTCTGCGCCTCTTCATAGAGGGGGTCATTCTTGGGAATTTTCCGAGCTTGGGCTATCGCCTCACTGAACGGGGACACCGAAGTCGGTTGCAGCGACACAAGCGCGTTGTTCAGCTTCTGCTGGCTCGTCTCTTTCGGATTGCTGGGCGGTTTGGGTGCGGCGGGTTTGACAGCCACAGGTGCCGGCGGTTTGGGTGCGGCGGGTTTGACAGCCACAGGTGCCGGCGGTTTGGGTGCGGCTGGTTTGACAGCCACAGGTGCCGACGGTTTGGGTGCGGCGGGGAAGGCAGGTGCCGGTGCGGCGGGTGCGGCGGGTGCGGCGGGAATGGCCGCCACTGGTGCCGGTGAGGCGGTTGGGGTTGGTTTAGATGCCGCCGGCACCTGTTGAGCCGGTGCCGGTGCCTGTTGCTGAGCTAACTTCGGCTGCCCAAATTTGACCAAATCGGCGATGAAAAAGCCAAATAGCACAAGCAGCCCCACGACTGCACTTCCGAGCAAACCGAACGCCAGCGGCGCTACCGGCACGCCCCGGGTTGGTGTGCCAGCGGGGGTAGGTGTCACAGGTGGCGCAGAGTGCGAGTCGGTGGGAGAAGCCGCCACCGGCTTTTGTGGCTGAGGCTGGGGCGTGCTAACATCTGGGGGAGTCTTGCCGTTGCTGGAAAGGACGGGTGGCTTAGATTCCAAGGAGGGTTCGCTTGTCAGGGCATTCGCCACCGCTCCCGTCGCCACCGGTTCCCTGAGAGCTTCTACTTGTTCTGCGCTCAGTTCCCAGTCCTCTCGCCTGAGTTGCACAGCGGGGAGCAACCATTGCTGTGGGGTTGGGGAGTCGAGTTCGGGTAAAATAGTCTGGCTGAGTTTTTCTGGCGGGTTGACCGCGATTAATAAATCTTGCCTGGGGCTTTGGTGTTCTTCGCACAATTGAGGCAGGCGAGCGCTCAAGAACTGCGCCAGACTGTCGATAGTTTTGCACTTGCCAGAGCGCAGCCCTTCCAGGAGCGCCGCTGTAAAAAATCCGTGTTGCAGGGCATCCGTTTCTGAGTCAAATTGGCTGTTCTGGCAGGAGAGCAGCACCGGAATTTCCATCTCGCGGGCTAATTGAGCGATCCGATCCCCCATCTGCTGCTCTGAGCCGGTGGCGGCGTGCGTATCCAGCAATACCAGCACTTGTTCAGCCCGGCAAGACTTG
>CAZJNL010000649.1:0-3843 GCA_964546515.1 uncultured Oscillatoria sp. | reverse complement strand
CCGAACTGCTGTCCCTGGTGCAGCAAGCCCCCAGCATGGCCGGATTAAATCTCGTCCCCCAAGTCACCACAAAAGAGGTGTACGAGTGGTCTGAAACCACCACAGAAGTCTGGGAGTTTAGCGAGACAGCCGGTCAGGCCAGCGGCGACCGGCTCACCGTCGTGGCCATTGATTTTGGCATCAAGCGCAACATCCTGCGGCGTCTCGCCAGTTACGGCTGCCGGCTGGTAGTCGTCCCCGCCGGCACCCCAGCCGAAGAAATACTAAAATACAATCCCGATGGCATCTTCCTCTCCAACGGGCCAGGAGATCCCGCCGCCGTCAAAGAAGGCATCGAAACCACCAAAGCCCTGCTCAACAGCCAGAAACCCGTATTTGGCATCTGCCTGGGGCACCAGATATTAGGGCTTTCCCTCGGGGCGGACACCTTCAAACTCAAATTTGGCCATCGCGGCTTGAACCAGCCCGCCGGTTTGCGGCAGCGGGTAGAAATTACCAGCCAAAATCACGGCTTTGCCATCGCTCCCGACACGCTCGCCCCAGAAGTGGAAATCACCCACCTCAACCTTAACGACCGCACCGTCGCGGCGATGCGGCACAGGTCGCTGCCGGTGTTCTCGGTACAGTACCACCCAGAAGCCAGCCCCGGGCCCCACGACGCCGACTACATGTTCGAGCAGTTTGTCAAAGCCATGCGAGAAGCCCGCGACACCGCCCAAGTGCAGTAGGGTGCGCCATCAACGCACCCCACTGCTCCCCGGGAGAGTAGACAAGATGCTAGAAAGACTTTATACTGAAGCGTCGATTTTAGGATGCACAGCTAGGAGGGAGCTATTGCTCAGCCATTAACCCTGACCGTTAGCCTCAGAGGCACACGCGAAATCGGGGACAATTACCAACTATTCCGACTCACAGGCTTGCTGGACGCCTTCTCCGAAGCTACCTTTCGGAGAGTCCTCAGCAACTGTATCGATGAAGGCCCAAAGCACATCGTTTTGGATCTGTCTCAGATAGACTTCGTTGACAGCTCTGGCTTGGGCGCTCTGGTGCAACTGGTTAAGAAAGCCCAAACCGAGCAGGGAACGTTACAAATCGTCACCAATGCCAGGGTGACTCAGACTGTTAAGCTCGTTCGCTTAGAGAAGTTTCTGTCATTGCAGAATTCGGTTGAAGAGGCGATAGAGAACACCAAGCAGTCGTGATTCAAGAACAAATGGAGCGAGCTGTCCAGCTTCTGGGCTGGATAGCTTGTTTGTGTTTGGCGAAAAGCCGCCTTCCTGATGCCGCCGCCAAAGCTGCAACAGCACGCACCCTCGTCAGAATAGCCTCGCCACGATAAAATAGAGGCTACATCAATGTAGAGACGCCACATGTCGCGTATAAATGTAGAGACGCGACATGTCGCGTCTCTACAAGCTATCAACGCCAAGAGGAGGCTGCGGCCATCAGAAATTTGAGTAATCAGCGATGCGGGAGAAGCGCTTGTACAGCCTAGAGGCAGCAGCATGCCATCAAATCCAGATGAAAATCCAGCGCTGAGTCTGGCGGATTTCTGGTTGAAGCGCCTGGAAGCTGGAACGCTGTCAGGGTCAAAAATTCAACAGCTCTCACCGGCAGCCCTAGCCTACTTGGGAGATGCCGTTTACGAGCTCTATGTCCGCAGCTGCTACCTGATGCCCCCCAGGCGCTTGCAGACCTATCACCACCAGGTAGTGGCCCAGGTGCGAGCGGAAACTCAAGCGCAGCACTTGCGATCCCTCGCACCCCACCTCACCAGCACAGAATTGGAAATACTCCGGCGAGGGCGCAACGCCGCTACAGGACGCCCGAAACGACTCGATCGAGAAATCTATCAGCAAGCAACCAGTCTGGAAACTTTAATCGGATATTTGTACCTCACGGATACCCAACGCTTGACCCATCTGCTGGCGCAGTTGCAACTCGAGCAGGTTGGGGAGAAATGATTTTTTAGAATCAACCGCCTTAGACGCGCCAGCGGATCGCCCGCAGTGCAGAGCGCCAAGAGCGCCAACACAGAGGTAGAAGGAGAGGGGGATTTTATTCTTCGCTCTTTGTTCTTTGTTCCTTTTATCAGTCAGCAAGTGATCATTCTATGGCAGACAAACCTCAAAAGCCCAACCTTAGGGGGAAGCTGAATCGGGAGAAACCCGACCGCCCTCGGGGCGCAGCCCCCAAGCCTAGCGGCGACCGGCCCGCTCCTCGCGGCCAAAGGCCCGCTCCTGGCGCGGCGACGCCCAAGCGGACGATAGCGCAGCGGTCTGTTTCCCGCGTCGCCGCACCGGCAACCCCAGCTTCTGAAGAAGAAACAGATTTGATCTACGGACGCCACACCGTGCAGGCGGCTTTGGAAAATCAGCGCCAGCTCAACCGGATTTGGATTACTGAGCAGCTGCGCTACGCTCCCCACTTTCACGATTTGCTGATCGAGGCAAAGGAGAATGGCGCAGTTATTGATGAGGTGGATTACCAGCGTTTAGACCAAATCACCCACAAAGCCAATCACCAAGGCGTTGCGGCGCAAGTCGCCCCCTACGCTTACTGGGAACTGGGGGATCTGATTTCGCAGGCCAAGTCGTCTGGCGAGCATCCTGTGATTGTTGCCGCTGATGGGATTACCGATCCGCACAACCTGGGCGCAATTATTCGCACTGCAGAGGCTATGGGTGCTCAGGGGCTGCTGATCCCGCAGCGCCGCTGTGCCGGTGTCACTTCTACGGTGATGAAAGTGGCGGCGGGAGCTTTGGAAAATTTTCCAGTGGCGAGGGTTGTCAATCTTTCTAGGGCTTTGGAAGAATTAAAGGAAGCTGGCTTTTGGATCTACGGCACCGCAGCTAACGGCAGCAAACCCGTGCACACCGTTCAGTTCACCGGCCCGACTGCCCTCGTCGTTGGCTCTGAAGGTGAGGGTTTGAGTCTTTTGATACAGCGCAACTGCGATTATTTGGTTTCTATTCCTTTACAGGGGAAAACTCCAAGTCTGAATGTCTCTGTTGCCACCGGCATGGCTCTGTATGAAATCTGTCGCCAGCGCTGGTCTGCCACGCGGTATGTGGAGCTTGTTAAGCAATCAAACATTGAAAAAACGGGGGCAGCAGAGTATAACAAAATGTAAAGCAACCCAGCGGGGGCGAAGCCTTGGGGCAACCCATCTCTGGCTCGAATGCGCACATTCACTCGCCACAATGTTTCGCCCTTCCCAACCGCCCTGCATTCGAGCACCCATCCCTCACGCACGCTTTGCTTATGAAAGAATTCTTGATTAGCTCGCTTAACTTGTTCGGGTTGGCTTACTGGATTGAGATTGTCACCGAAACCCCCCAGTGCACCTACTACTTCGGTCCGTTTCTCACCGAACAAGAAGCCCTAGAGGCTTAGCCTGGATATATTGAAGACCTCCAGCTTGAAGGCGCTCAGCTGATCAATGTCGCTATTAAGCGCTGCCAATCCCCCCCAATCTCACCGTCTACGATCAGGTGGAGGAGACTTTTAAACGCCGCAATCTGCGGACTTTCAGCCCCCAGCCCTAGCCGCAAGCGCAGCTCCTGCAATCTGCTCGCCAACCAGCTAAATAAAAACTGTATTATCGTAAAATAGAGTGATTTGGCGACAGCCACCTGCTGCTATATAAGGAATTGAGCTGTGTTTATTTTAATAAATCCGGTTGAATACTTTCAATGCGCCCCGGGGCGGGGGGAGAACTGGGGAGCTGGCAATTCCCCGCCCCCGGGGGCCGGGGGGAAGGGGTAAGGCGGAAATGGGTGAATTTTGCGTAACCAAAGGGGGGGCTTTAAGGGAATTAGCTGGGTTAAGGTGCGGGAAGGG
>CAZJNL010000648.1:3579-3850 GCA_964546515.1 uncultured Oscillatoria sp. | reverse complement strand
CGATTCGGCGTTCTACAAGAGTTTTGCAATAAGGATGCCACCGGACTTGATATCATACAAACTTTCGCCCGAAAATGCACCAGCTGGCGCAAGGGGAGTGCCGGTGTTCGCAGGGTGCCGGTGTTCGCAGGGTGCCGGTGTTCGCAGGGTGCCGGTGTGGAGAGGATGCCGGTGCGGTTCAAGATTCAAGCAAGAGAGCTCCATCGTTCGAGTTCGGAGCTCCATCGTTCGAGTTCGGAGCTCCATCGTTCGAGTTCGGAGCTCCATCGTT
>CAZJNL010000648.1:0-3479 GCA_964546515.1 uncultured Oscillatoria sp. | reverse complement strand
CGAGTTCGGAGCTCCATCATCCGAGCAAGGGTGCCCATCGTTTGAGCAAGGGTGCCCATCGTTTGAGCAAGGGTGCCCATCGTTCGGTACAGACGCGACATGTCGGGTTTCTACAAGTCCAGCAAGTGCGCCCCACCGGCACCCCCAGCACCTTCGCCGGAAAATTGCTGGCTACTTAGAAACCCGCGCAGGCGGGTTTTGTCTGTCGCAGTGAGTTTCGCGCTCGCCGTGGCCTAATTACAAAAACGGGACGATCCCGTTGCCTGTAAGCAGCATAAGGGGAAGGGCGAAGCATGAGCGAATGTTATCTTTTCACAGATTGCAACAATCCTCGCGCTCATGCGAAAGCCCCTACATGGGAGGTATTGTAGGGGCGTTAGCGCAGCGGCTGCGCCAGCAGCTAGCATTTGCGCGAGGCTCTTTCCTACCTAACCGATATTTGGCTTCGCAAATGCTTCGCCATCTTCGAGATAAAATGCGGCAATTATAATCCAGAAAAACCGGCACAACCCACCGGCACAGCCCATCGGCTTTATCAAACGATAGTGCCGTCGGAAAAGAAAGTCTGGAATTCACCGAACGACAGGTCAATAAACCCATCGTTATTCCTGTCCCTGGAACCTGCCGGCCCATCCACGCCCCAGGGATTAAACACGACAATGCGCTCAGCGTCCGACTCACTCACATAGACATCCGTAACTGCATACGGGTGATTTGCCACTATCAAACCGGCTGAACTAGCGGCACTTTCACTGTCAGTAGATGCCGCTACAAACCGGCCTTCCTCAAAAGCTTGGCTTATCCGATCGAAAGTGAAATCAGCAAAGGTGCCGGTGGCGCGGTTATCTCCATTCCTAAACACCTCCGCCTTGCGGGAAGTCAGCTGGGAAAGCGCCTCAGAAATATCACCCCCTCGGTTAATCAATTCATACCCATTTGTCGCGTCACCCTCCTGCCACTGCTGCCATGCCGCGTAAGCTTTTTCCAGCAGCGTTATCCAAATTGAGCCGTTATTCTGGTTGCTGGGAACCTCCAGATTTTTGTCCTTAGCGCCGTATATCTCGCCCCCGTACACTGCAACATCCTGATTCACTGTCACCCACTGCTCAGTGCTGTTTTCGTAGAAGCGCACGCCATAGGTTTGGTCGCCGTTATCAAAAATTGCACCGGCAATCGCCTGACTCGATTTAGCTGGATTGTTCGCCCCCACCGGCCCGAAAGTCGCGGCAACAGCAGCAATCAAAAAGCTGTCCCCAAATTGATTTTGATTCACCTGCGAAATTTGCGGCGAATTGCCGCTGCTATACAGCTGTCCTGTTAGCCGCTGAAGCTGCAAGTTGAAAATTTTGGAGTTATTGCTGTCGTCCGAGGCAGTGTACGAAGGATTGTAAGGCGGCACGATGCCGCGAAACCAGCGGTTAACAATCTCCCGAAACGGAGTGGCTTCCACGTTTCCTTCTGCGTCCGCTATCTTGCCGGCATCCTGAACCACCTGTTCGGAGATAAACGCTACATAGGGCGATAAATTAAACTGCTTCTGGTTTTCGACTAATGTTTTTAAATCCTGCAACTCTGCTGCAGTGACAACAGAACCGTCGCTAGCTTTGTCAAATATCTGCAACATGTCGTTGCGGCTTAATTGCCCATCTACAGACAGCGTGCGGGCGTCTGTTCTCACTTCTGCATCTTCCAAGCTGTTCAAATTGAGGGTTGGGTCTGGCGGGGGTGCCGAAACAAGACGGGCGTTCAAACTGTAACTTCCCGTGGCGTTTTCATTAAAGCTAGTCACGCGCACGATATAATCAATTCCCGACTCTGCAGTGAAACTCACGGCGGAGTTGAGGTCGCCCCGCTCTCGGCCAAAGTCTTTGCTTTCGGCGACCGGCACACCTGTGAGGGCGTCTGTCACTTGCAAGTAGGTTTCAAACTGCGTCGAATTGGCGGTAATTTGCACAATTTGACCGGCAGAAACCCCAGTCAGCCGGTAGTCATCGCTGTAGGTTCCGCGACGAGTGGGGTTATGCAAGTCTGTGGTGGCGAGGGCGTTGCTGAGGGAGGAGGAGACGGCGAGGGAACCTGCGATCGGGTTGGAGGCATCTGCAGTCAGGGTGAAATTGCCGGTGCCGGCAAGCTGTGCGGGATCGCTCGTCACCCGAATTGCATATCGCACGCCTTGCTGCGCGGTAAAATTGAGGGCGGAACTGCTGTCGGTGCCGGTGGGGATGGCATCTCCTGTGAGGGCGTCCACCAGTTCCAGGCGGGGGGTGAATTCGGTTGAGGTGAGGGTGACTTGCACCTGCTGACCGGCAGTGACGTCATCCAGGATGTAATCTTTGGCAAAAGTCCCCTGTTGGCGGGGGTTAATTTTGTCTTGAAAGGACAAATTGCCCTGAATGGTGTTATCGCCACGGATAAAGTCAGCCACTTCGCTGCCGGTTAAGAAGCTGCCGTTTTTTAGGGTGCGGCGCGGTTCCCTGATTCCAGTGGTAATATAGTGCTTGTAGGCTTGCTCGAAGTTGAAACCGGCTGCCTGCAAGTCTGGGCTTGACTCTAAGTACGATCTAACATCGAAATTCTCTTTAGAGGCGCGTCCTTCGTTGATGCCGGTGCTTTCAAAGTGTTCTAGCAGCTGCCGGTTGTTGAGGCGGGCAGCCCGCAAGTCTGGATTGGCATTCCGGTAAAACTGAACATCAAAAGCTGGGGAAAACGGGCGACTTTCCGCCAGACCTGTCTTTTCCAGGTGCTCTAACAGCTGCCGTCCTCTCAAACCGGCAGCCAACAAGTCTGGATTGTTTGCGAGATAGTAATTGGGGTCGTAGAAAGGTGATAACTTGCGCTGTTCCGCTAAGCCGAATTGCAGCAGGTGGTCGTAGGCTTGCTCCAGGTTGCCCTTAAAGGCTTGCTGCAAGTCGGGGTTGACTTCTAAATAATATTCTAAATCGATAAAGGGTGAAAATTTCCGTCCTTCCTGCAAGCCCTTGTTTTGCAAGTGCTCGAAGAGCTGTTTGTTGGTGGTCAAGCCGGCTGCTTTCAGGTCGGGGTTGGCTTGCCGGTAGAAGTTGAGGTTGACGATCGGGGAGAAGGGACGCCCTTCGTTGAGGCCAACCTGCTGGAAGTGGAGCTGCAGTTGTTGGTCTGTTGTCAGACCGGCTGCTGCTAAGTCTGGGTTGGCTTGCCGGTAGTAATTGACATCGAATAAGTCTTTGGCCACAGGTTGTTGCTGCTAGATTAGGGAGATATGTAATATTATTTTAACGTGCCGGTGGTGAGTCGTAGGGTGCGTCCTGAGTACGGCACCCCACAGCTAACTTTTTCACAGTTTAGGCTGTTAAGCTTTTAATCAGCTTGTCCCTTGAAATTCGGCTCCGCCGACAGAGCGGCGTTCCCAGGATCTGCCTGGGAACGAGGGGATTGTAGAGACGCGGCATGTCGCGTCTCTACACGAGTTCGGATTAAAAAGTGACACGCTCCCGATTCCT
>CAZJNL010000647.1:0-3852 GCA_964546515.1 uncultured Oscillatoria sp. | reverse complement strand
ATACCTGCAAGCCTTGTGATGATTATGGCGCTACTTTTATCTCTGATAACGTTACCGCCCAATTGGGCTATCAGCCGAGGGAGTTTATGGAAGATTCCCGCTTCTGGATTGACCGCATCCACCCGGAAGACGCCCCCCAGGTACTGGCTGAGATGGCACGGCTGCTGTCGCGGGGGCATCAAATTCTTGAATATCGCTTCCCGCACAAGGACGGCACCTACCGGTGGGTGCGCGACGAGATGAAGTTAGTGCGCCATAGTGACAGCAACCTGCTGGAAATTGTGGGTGCCTGGTATGACATCACCGACCGCAAGCAGGCGGAAGAACAAGTGCGAGATCACGCCGCCTTGCTCAATATCGCCACAGACGCGATTATGGTTCGAGATTTAGACAGCCGCATCTTATTCTGGAACAAAGGAGCCGAGCGCCTGTACGGCTGGACTGCAGAAGAAGCCACCGGCCAGTCCAGCAAGCTGCTTTTGTACAAAGAAACTTCGCCGCAATTTGCAGACGCTCTAAAAACCGTTACTGAGGCGGGAGCGTGGCAGGGCGAGTTGCATCAAGTCACAAAAAATGGTATAGAAATCATCGTTGAAAGCCGGTGGACTCTCGTGCGCGACCGGTGGGGGAAACCAAAATCTGTATTAGTTGTTAACACCGACATCACGCAGAAAAAACAGCTGGAAGCCCAGTTTCTCCGCATCCAGAGACTTGAGAGCATCGGCACGCTTGCCGGCGGAATTGCCCACGACCTCAACAATATCCTAACACCGATTCTCGCCAGCGCACAACTTTTGCAAATGGAACTTCCCGCAGAGAAGAAGCTGGCGTTGCTGACAATGGTGGAAAACAATGCCAAACGCGGGGCTAATTTAATTAAGCAAGTGCTGTCGTTTGCCAAAGGAGTGGAAGGCGAACACACCATTCTCGACGTCACGCATGTCATCCGGGAAATTGCGGAAATTGCCAGAGAGACTTTCCCCAAATCCATTGAAGTATGTACGGATATAGCGCCGGAATTGTGGGCGGTTTCTGGAGATGCCACCCAGCTGCATCAGGTTCTTATGAACCTCAGCGTCAACGCTCGCGACGCCATGCCCTCAGGGGGCGACCTGAGCATTTGCGCCGACAATCTTTTGATTGACGCCCACTACGCGCAAATGAATATTGAAGCCAGAGTGGGGCCATACATTGTGATTGCGGTTTCCGATACTGGAACGGGCATTCGCCCTGAAATCCAGGAGAGAATTTTTCAGCCATTTTTCACGACAAAAGACTTAGGCAAAGGCACGGGGCTGGGTCTTTCAACCGTTGTCGGTATTGTCAGAAGCCACGGAGGATTTATAAAGCTGCACAGCCAACCCGGCAGAGGGACGCAATTTCAAGTGCACTTGCCGGCAGTGGTATCAACCGAAACTCAGGAATCGGAAGAAATTGAAATTCCCCAAGGACAAAAAGAGTTGATTCTCGTTGTCGATGACGAAGCTGACCTGCGAGAGATTCCCGAAATTGCGCTGCAAAAATACGCCTACAGGGTTTTAACTGCCAGTGATGGCATTGAGGCAGTAGCCTTGTACGCCCAATATAAAGATGAAATCAGTGTGGTGCTGCTCAATATGATGATGCCCCACATGGATGGGCTAACAGCCATCCGCACGCTGCAAAAAATTGAGCCGTCGGTTAAGATTATTGCCGTCAGCGGACTCCCTTCTAGCGAAATGATTGCTGAAGCTACTCGCTCGGGCGTGACGGCATTTTTGCCGAAGCCCTACACAGCTATGTAATTTTTAAAAACTTTACATAACGCTTTAGGGTGCGTTCCCCAGGGGGTAACGCACCCTACTGAGCGAGAAGATTTACTTTAACGGGATGCTCCCGCTGCCTTGTGCGCACTCTACTATGTAGGTAGGGGCTTTACAGAAAGCTGTAGGGTGCGTTCCCCCTACTATGTAATAAGTAGGGCACGCAAAATTCCAGTGCGGGGGCAGGCCCCCATGCCTGCCGGATCGCGCTTTTCAGCAGCCTAAAGCATGCTGAATGCGCTCCCCGCTGTGCGGCGGCGAGCCTGCGCAGTAGGTGCCACCATCGTAGAAACCGGGTTTCTTTTGCTAGGGGCAAGTAAATATCGGTGGAATCCCGGAACAGAAACCCGGTTTCTTAACCCCCGATCGGAACAGCCCGCCCCATTAACCGGGGAAAAAATTCCACAAACATCCTTTTAGAAAGGCAGAAGCGCGTTATGGAGCGAATGTTGCGAGTTTTGGTGGTGGATGATTCTGCTTATGTGCGCAAGGTGGTCAAGCAGATGCTGTCCCGCAGTCCGTTCATCGAAGTGGTGGGTGCGGCGCGTGACGGAACGGAAGCCCTGGAAATGGTCGAGCAACTCAACCCAGACGTGGTGACGCTGGACTTGATCATGCCGGCCACCGACGGGGTGGCCTTCTTGCGGGAGCAAATGCAAAGGCGTCCGCTGCCGGTGGTGATCGTCAGCATTGCCGGCGAGGGGGGCGAGAGCGCCCTGGCGGCGCTGGATGCGGGGGCGGTTGATTTCGTGCAAAAACCCACGGCGCTGGCGACGGAAAAGATTTTCGAGATTAGCGACGAGCTGATCGATAAAGTGAAAGCCGCCGCCAATGTCCCCCTCAGCCGTTTGCCCGCTGTCCCGCCCCGCGTGGGGCTACCGGCACCCCTGATACCCCCGCCGCGATCGGGGAAAGTGGATCTTGTCGCCATCGGCATTTCCACCGGCGGACCCCAGGCGCTCAGTTTCCTGATTCCCCACCTGCCCGAGTACCTTCCGGTGCCGGTGGCGGTGGTGCTGCACATGCCTGTGGGCTACACCGAACTGTACGCCCGCCGGCTCAATGAAATGTCCCAGCTGACGGTCGTTGAAGCCCGGGAAGGGGAGGTGCTGCGCCCGGGGGTAGTGCTGATCGCCCAAGCAGGGCGACACCTGACTTTCCACCGCCAAGCCAACGGGACAGTGGTAGCCCATCTCGACGCCCGCCCCTTCGACACCCTGCACCGCCCTAGCGCAGACGTGATGTTTCAGTCGGCTGCAGAGGTTTTTGGCGAGCGGGTGCTGGGCGTGGTGATGACCGGCATGGGTTCCGATGGCAAACAAGGCGCAGCCTGGATTAAGTCCTGCGGCGGCAAGATTTTTACCGAAGCTGAGGAAACCTGCGTGGTTTACGGGATGCCGCGTTCTGTCGTCGAAGCCGGTTTGAGTGACAAAAGTATACCCCTCGACAGAATGGCGCAAGCGATTATAGAGGTACTGTAATAGGTAACATCGTTTCTTGATTCGATGAGGCGCACAGCAGGGGAGCCGGGGAGCCGGGGAGCGGGGGAGCCCTTTAGGAGATATAGCTGTACCAAGTCAAATTGAGAAGCGCTATATAGAGAGCGGAAAATGTTCATTATGAACATTAGTATAGTGTAACTGACAGACCCAAAAATTATTAGGGGAACCGCAAAATGGCGTTAGTTCTAATTGTGGAAGATTCCAGTTTTATGCGCAGGGCGCTCTCTAAAGCCTTGCAAGCTGACGGTCACGTCACCCTAGAAGCGGTCAATGGGTACGAAGCCTTAGAGAAGGCTGTCACCGACGCACCCGACTGCATTCTGCTGGATCTCCTCATGCCCGACTGTAACGGCTGGGAAGTTCTTAGAATTTTGCAGGAGCAAGGGTCGAAGATTCCCGTAATTGTAGTCACGTCAGACATTCAGGAAACCGTGCGCCAGCAATGCCTTCAACAGGGAGCTGTGACAGTTATTAACAAGCCCTTCAATATAGACGAGCTGCGCCATGCGGTAGCCGTCGCTGTGCAACACAAAAAGGAGACTTTCCAA
>CAZJNL010000646.1:0-3865 GCA_964546515.1 uncultured Oscillatoria sp. | reverse complement strand
CAATCGCCTTTGGCAGCGCCTCCATCCCCTTGCGGAATGACCCCAGCTCTCCGGGGCGAGTTTTGGGAATATTCGGATCTGTTACTGCCGGCTTTTGCGATTGCCGGCGCGACAGCAGCGCCCCCGCCACCAGCCCCCCACCTGCTTCTGCCAGCTTGGCCACTCGCGCAAAGGCGGCTGTAGCGCTAAGCTGGAGGGGATCGCCGGCATACACCCCGGAGACAAACGGTTCCACCAGCCGCTGCGTTACTTGTGCGCCCAAATGCCGGTGGAAGAATTGAAACACTGTTTCCTCGCTGCTGCCGGTCATTGGCGGCACAAAGCCCAAAGCGCCAATTAGCGCCCGCAGCTTGCCGGGAAAACTGAGCAGCTGGGACTTGACAGCGGCGGGCGGGCTCATTGGCACCGGCATCAGTTCCCCGTTCCAGTAGACGTAACGGGGAAGCTGCCGGTCAGCCAGCACCAACTCTTGCTTCAGTCCCACATCCACTGCCAGTTTCAACAGTGCCGGTGTGGGCGAAAAACTGTTCGGGCCCTCTTCCCAGAGAAACCCCTCGCCGGTGGAGGTGACAATCCGCCCTCCCACTCTTCCCTGACTTTCTGTTAGCAAAATCTGCCGAGGGCGGTTGCCGCTGGGTGACTGGCCGGCCTGCATTGCATGGGCCAGACTCAGGCCGCTAATGCCCGCACCCACGATAAGAGTATCTAAGACGTTGGATGGATTTTCGGTATCGGTTATTTGCATGAGTGTGACTGCTAGCTGGCACGCTGCCGCAGCCGCGCACCACTCACTCTTGCTGGATGGAACGAGCTCAATGGATGGCCGACTGCTGGAACAGCGCTTCGAGATACACCCGGGCGGCTTGACGGTAGCTTCGCGACGCCTCTGGGGTGCCACTGCTTCCATTTTGCAGCAAAAACAGTGACAGAGCTGCAGAAAAAACCCGGTCTTGATCCCAGTCTGGATGCGTGTCCAAGTAGCTTTTGAGCGATTCGTGCAGTTCTTCAGGGATTTCTGCCAGTATGCTGATGCTTGCGTTCATAAACTCTCCTCTGTCAATTACCTCTATCCCTGGCCTTTACTGGTGATTGTCCTCACTCCCACCGCTGTCGGGGCGGATGTGGGCAGCAACCAGATCGGGTAAGTGGCTCTGATAGCTCCAACCCGCACAGCACATTTTTAGGGTGCGCCGAATCATTGTGCGCTATCAGGGGGTAGTGCTGTCAATGCTGCGAAATGTTACAGCCGCCTTTATGAAAAAAAAAGATTTACGATATCATGCGCCTTTCAGCCCGCTTTTTGTTACAAAACTTAACGAATAGCGAGAGCTGGGGAGCCTGCCGGCGCTGTGTGGGAGAAATCCCCAACCGAACAGGAAGACTCGATCCTGCCGTTTACCCGCTGTGGAAAACCCTGTCTAAATTGTGGAAAACGTTCGGAGCAACTGTGGAATGGTTGTGGAATCTGTGGGGAAAATTGCCGCGAAAAATAAGAATTGCTAATTTTTAGGGCCCGCCTCATTGCTTATTGCTTATTGCTAATGGCAGCGTGCCAGTGGGCGGCTTGCTGGCGAATTTGCTGCAGTTCTTCCGGGGGGATGCGGTCGAGGTTGGCCAGAATGAAGCTGATGCGACCTTGGGACGCGAGCTTGTCCCGGTGCCGGTGGAGGAAGTCCCAGTAAAAGAAGTTGAAGGGACAGGCGCGGTTCCCAGTGCGGTCTTTGTGACTGTAAGCGCAGTTTTTGCAATAGTCGCTCATATTGCTGATATAGTTCGCCGACGCCGCGTAGGGTTTGGACGCCAGCACGCCCCCATCGGCAAACAGCCCCATGCCAATGACATTGGTTTGCATCACCCAGTCGTAGGCGTCGATAAAGGCGGCGTGAAACCAGTGCTCGACTTCCTGGGGGTTCAGACCGGCAATCAGGGCGAAGTTGCTGAGCACCATCAGCCGCTGGATGTGGTGGGCGTAGCCGGTGCGCTGGATCTGGCTGAGGACTTGCCGCAAGCAGTTCATGTCTGTTTTCTCGGCGTCCCAGAAGAATGCCGGTAGGGGCTGGCTGTGGTTGAACCAGTTGCGCTGGGGGTAGCCGGCATCCGTGTGAGCGTATACCCCTCGCATGTATTCCCGCCAGCCCAGCACTTGACGGATAAACCCTTCTGTGCTAGACAAATCCAGATGGTTTTCGCGGTAGGCGCGTTCTGCAGCTTGAATTACTTCCAGCGGGTGAAGCAAACCAATATTGAGGTAGGGGGAAATCAAGGAATGCCACATGGTTTCCTCGCCCGTCACCATTGCGTCTTGGTAAGGGCCAAAGGCGGGGAGCCGGTGGTGAAGAAAGTGGTCTAATATCTGGAGGGCTTGTGCGCGGGTAACAGCCCAGCGAAAGGGTTCTGTGTCTCCGTATGTGGGGAAATTGAGAGATTTAACTTGTGCGATGACTTCCTGAGTTATTTCGTCTGGCTGGAACCAGAGGGCTTTAGGCGTGTTCAGCTTGCCTTTGGGCGGTTTGCGATTTTCCTTGTCATAGTTCCACTGTCCGCCAACTGGTTTGTTCCCATCCATTAAAATGCCGAAACGGCGACGCCCTTCGCGATAGAAGTCTTCCATCAGCAGGCGCTTGCGCTTTTTCGCCCACTGTTTGAATTCCTCTTCACTCCAGAGAAAATGGTTATTGGGAAGGAGGGTGAGCTGACAGGGTAGCTGCAGGTTTTGAATCAGCTGGGCAAATGGCCGGTCAGCCGGTGCCATCACCCGCAGTTCAGTAATGCCGTTTGTCTTAATCCATTCTTGCAGGGGAGTTTGAAAGTCATCCGCTGCGCGGACGTAAGTAACTGCGAAGCCAGACTGGCGCAATTCTTCGGCAAAATGGCGCATGGCTGACCAAACCAGCACCAGTTTTTGCCGGTGGTAGGGTCGTTCTTGGACGTGGCGCAGGGATTCAATCAGAATCACGGGGGTTTTGTTCGCCCCAGAGGAAGTTTGCAGTGCGGCTTGTCCAGCCCACAGCTGGTCGCCGAGTACCCAAATGCCGGTGGTCATTGATGGTTTTTTCCTGATATGGTGTTGGCTAAGTGTAACTCTCGCTGCTTCCCTTGCCGGTGGCGTTACAGCGTTTAAGACGGTTGACCGTCTCCCTGTAATGTCCATCCCTTTAACCAGGGCTACCAGAGGGTGAATTTAAAATCATTTTTCAAATTACTAGGGGTTGACAGAATATCTATGATCTGCTATTAAGCACAACCAATAGCGTGGAGAATGTTCAATCCCAAGGCCATCTAGGAGATTTTCAAAATATATACCTCTCCCCAGGTGGTTGACTTGAGAGACTCTCCGTGTTATGTTATAATTATGGGAATTTATTAACAGCTCAGGAGTGGAGTCAAAAATCAGACGGAACCGGCGCAAGATCAGTTTGCCTTGTGGCTGGGCGTGGCAGAAAATCGAGCAGCAAGCGCAATTAGATTCCGGTTTAGACAAAAAGCCGTTTGACGGCGAACCTCATAAATTTCGCATTCAGCGGTTAATTTTTGCGTTTGGTAATATAGCGGGTATCGCAAGACATATAAAAATGAAGCGCCGTCAATTTATGAACTTAATGGCATCTTCTGTTGCCATAGTTGAGAGTAGCCATTTAGCTGGATTTAGAATGCAATCTCGACTTGAGACGAACAAATCAACTCCAAAAATAAGCAGTTCACAAGGATGGTTGATGCCTGATGAGGCTGACCACCACAAAAATACATGGATGGCTTTCGGAGCTAAAGCTGAAATTTGGGGAAAGAAATCCTTAAGGATTATTCAGGAAAACATCTCACTCATCGATCGTAATATTTCAAGTTATGAGCCTGTTATCTTGCTAGT
>CAZJNL010000645.1:0-3875 GCA_964546515.1 uncultured Oscillatoria sp. | reverse complement strand
CCGGCACCCTGGAAAAAATTAAAAATCGGATGCGCCAGCATATTTTTGGGGATAAGGAGGCTTCTGCCAAGGAAGCATTCCAGACCTTCTGGAGTCAAGACCATTTACTGCGCTCAAAATGGGATAACGAAATTGCTTTTTACGAGCGCGAGATTAAGCCTTTGCTGGCGGTCAACTACTATCGCCACATCGGGGAAAATGGGGAGTTCATTGAGGACTTCTGGAGAATTGACAGCTGGTTTATCGTGCTGTTTATGGCAGAATTTATAGCCCGCACCTGGTTGAATACCCGCAGGTATAAGGGGATAAAATGGTTCCCAGATGCGATGCTGCAGCGCTGGTATGACGTGTTTCTGCTCCTGCCTTTTTGGCAGTGGCTGCGGGTGATTCCGGTGGGGATTCGTCTGAACAAAGCTAAATTCCCCGATATGGAGCCGGTGCGGGCTCAAGTCAGCCGGGTTTTTTTGGCGAGTTTTGCAGAAGAACTGACGGAAGTGGTGGTAGTCCAAGTAATCGACCAGATGCAGAGTTCGGTTGAGAGAGGCGATGCAGCTCGCTCGCTGTTCGACGCGCTTTCCCAGCGCTATATCGATCTGAATCAGACGAATGAGGTGGAGGCTATTGCCAAACGCCTGCTGCAAGTGACTATCTGCAAAGTCCTTCCGGAAATTCAGCCAGATTTGGAAGCGCTGTTGCGTCACAATATTGAAAGCGCTTTCAGCCAGCTGCCGGTTTACCAGCAACTTGTGCGCATACCAGGAATGGGGGGATTGCCAGCGCAGCTGACTGAACAGCTAGCGGCACAGATATCTAAGCTATTCACAGAAGTGCCCCAAAGTGCTTACACCTCCATCGCAAACGCGCCGGCAGATCCGGTGGCTACAAAACTGTCCGACCGGCTGGTGGAGCATTTCAGCCAAACTCTCCGAGAAGAATTGCAACAGGAGCGGACTCTTGAAGAATTGCAATCTCTGGTGTCGGATTTGCTGGAGGAGATTAAAGTCAATTACGTCAAACGGGAATCAGACGGAGATGGGGATCGAGTGTTGACGGAAACCCAGCAGTTGCGCCGGCTTCCAGGACGGTAGGATTAACAATTAAAGATTATAGCGCTTTTCAGTTGCGTGCGGGTCGCGGTAGGGACAGTGCCCGTTTCCCTGTGAAACCCTGTACCGCACTCAATTGAAAACTGCTATAATTTCGCTTGATTAACCGCAACGGCGGAAATGGGCATAGGGGATTAGCAATGCCCAATGCCCCTTTGCCCTGACTGAGAGATAGTATGCTATCCGCAAATGTGTAGAGACAAGGGCAAGTCGCGTCTCCTATCGTGGCGGCTTGAAACAGCAGTAGCCGGTGCCGTCGCAAGCCAACTTCATCCGCTGCCAAACTTCAGCATATGGAATCACCTGCAGCGCCGCCGGATACAGGATATTGTTTTCCTTGAAAATATGGTCGCGCCACGTCAGGACGAGAAACTTAGCAACCGCATCCAGCTTCTTTTTAAACTCCTTAAACTCCATTTGCTTGCCGGCAGCTGCCAGTTCTTGTAGCGCGTGTTTGCGGCTTCTCAAATCCTCATGTTCCATCCGCATCACCCGTGGCGGGCCAAAAAGCCCCCGGTTTTCCAACTCTGCAAACAGCACCTGTTCTTCCCGCTGGTGGTGGGGTTCCGCTCCCAACAAGTGTGCGGCAATGCCCTCTAACCGCTCAAAATCTACCGAAACTGCACTCTCTCCTTGCTGAACAGTTTGATTTAGAGTTTCCAACTCATCCAGAAAACCCAAAATCCTCTCATGCTCCTGAATCATCGTCTGAATAACATGACCGGCAGGCAGACTCGCTTTCATCCGACTCACCGTATCGCCCAGCGCTTCAATGTGGGCAGCGCAAAGATTGCGCAAATCTTCAGGAGCTAAACCGGCATCTACCAGTTGCTGCTCAGCAAAAGACAGATCCTCCTGGCCAACAGTCGCCAAAAAATCCCGCGCTTCCTGCTTGACGCGAGCAGGCTCTTCTCCAGAATTCAGCCGGTTTAACAAATCTGTTAATTGCTCAATTTTACTATACATAGCGATTAACTCCTTAATATCCGCCCGCCCTCCCAATTCTGCAGAAGTAACCAAGAATAAAAGAGCAATAAGCAATAAACAATAAGCCAAATCCTCCCCCATCTCCCCCTATTATTCCTCTTCTTCCTTGGCGTCTTGGCGTCTTGGCGGTTCAATTTACTGGCGTAGGCGTGTGCAGGAAAATTCTGCTGATAACCAAGCCACAAGTCAGGGCAAACACACTGAAAATAACGAAGCCCAAAGCATAGCTGCCGGTCAAATCCTTGAGAATTCCCAACTCAATAGGCGGGAAGAAACCGCCCAGCCCGCCGGCAGCCACCACCAAGCCCGTGACTGTGCCCGTCTGCTGCGGGAAATACTGCGGTACGAGCTTGAACACGCCGCCATTGCCCAAACCGAGCAGGATGGCACAGCCCAAAACACCGACAGTAAACGGAATCATAGAAGGAACTGCCATCAGCCAGCCCATCAAAAATAGACCGCCGAAGACATAAACAAGGAGTTGCTGTCCGCCGATGCGGTCAGCCAGCCAGCCTCCTACGGGCCGGCATCCAGTAGCTAGCACCACAAAAAAGGCAGTGCGAGCACCGGCATCCTCTGGCGTCAGCTCGAATATCTCCTTCAACAGAGTTGGCAAATAAATGCTCAGCGCCACAAACCCGCCAAAAGTGAGCCCGTAGAACAAACTCAGCACCCAAGACAGCTTCTCTGTGCGCTGCACCTTGATATTTTCTTGAAAGGTTCTCGGTTTCGCCTTAGTTTCAGCATTGCGAGTGCAAAATGCGAACACCCCGCCCCAAGCCATAGAAACCGCACCAAAAAGGACAAACGTGGCGGGAATTCCTATCGACTTAGCCAAAACCGGCCCGAAAAACACCGCAACCGACTGCCCGATATTCCCAGCGCCGTAAATACCCAAAGCCGTTCCCTGCTTTTCTGGGGGGAACCAGCGAGAGACAAAGCCAACACCAATCGCAAACGATGTTCCCGCCACTCCCAGCCAGAACCTCGTGCTGGCGGATGAAGGATAAATTAATTCAGCCGAGTGCGGTAAGGGTAGAAGTTTTGCGCCAGGAACCTTTGCGTCTTCGAGTCTCCGCCTCTGGGCCGGGCCTTTACGGGGTACGGCGGCAGGGGCGCTAATTGGCTCAGGGTGGGGGCGGTTGGGCCAGTGGGATTGTTTTTCCAAGTCGCAAGTCGCAAGTCCCGCTCGTTCTCCAGCCCCCTGATCCCTTACCCTACCGCGCCCCAGTTCCCAGATGCTTCTCCTCTCCCCATCTCCCCAGACTGGGGCGCGGCTCACCGCCGGCGACGGTGGCAGTCCCGCAAGCGGATGGGGGAGATGAGCTAGAATAATAAGTGCGACAAATAAGAGGTAGCAGCTAGTGGGGATATCACGAGGTATCTGCGACATCGCGGTACTTTTTTGACAAACTCGCAAAAAGTGCTACAATTAAGAAACTCACGCACTGCCAGAAGCGACCGGAGTCCCGAAACTCCGCACAGCGCGCGGAAGTTGGCAGTGAAAGTTTCGCATTTGAAAAGCCTCTTGAAACACCAGAAACGGTGGGGTGTTTAGATTCCCCAAGCCGCCTTCCCAGTTTTGGGGGGGCTGGGGAATGTAAACGGGCTAGTGGCGCTGCCCAGTGAGATCCCTCTCTGATTGCGGCTCAAAGGTCGTGGAGTCAAAGACTCAAATACTTCTGAGTTCGCTTGTGAAGGGGGGTCCGAAAAAGTACAAGTTGTGTGAAAAAGGACGATTTGTCGTGTCACTCCGTTCGTCGCAGAGTGAAGAGGTGGGTC
>CAZJNL010000644.1:0-3887 GCA_964546515.1 uncultured Oscillatoria sp. | reverse complement strand
CTCCTCGAGGGCTTGCTGGATACCGTTGACAATCGATTGGCTCTGGCCCAGGGCGCTGCCTGTCATGGGCAGGCTGGAAATAATCTTGACTGTATTCCCAGAAGGTGCTGAGCCGGTTCCGCTCCCACACCCGGCCAGCGCAGAGGCTGCCAACACTGATAAGAGTAATTTACTTAACCGCACATAGGGGAGACTAATTCTTGAGCGTCCGCCGGACTCCTCTGTAAAGTTCATCTGTTCGTTCTTCTTTGGGTGTTTTTGTACTGGCATGTGTTCTTCTTTAGGGATGACTTGTACTTCTGTCTTTGGGTAGATGCGCCTCTCAGTTATATAGTAGTACAAACGTCCTGACTGCCTGTGCCGATGCCTGGGAAATCTGCCCGGTCGCCGGTGCCGGTGAAATCTTTCCTTGACTTTTTGTCCGCCTGTATGGCAAGGGCTTGGCAGAAGAGTTTGAGCTGTTTCAAGGGAGCATCCCATTTTGGGAAATCGGCTGTTTCGGTGCGGAACAAGGGAGCGCGTAACGCACCCTACTGCGCTCTCCCAGCCCTCAATTATCGGAATCCTTGAGGCTCCAGCAATTCGATTGGCGAACAATAACTGTCAGACAAAAAGCTAAACAAATCAGGCTATCACTGTTCTGGATGTTTGGGCGGAAAGATAAGCAAAATGATACGGGTAAGCCATCGCAATAGAATAACTTAACCTGACGATTTCGGCAGGTAAGTTACAGTAAATGTGAGCGGTTACGCAAGGGGGTGGGGGAAAAAGTTGTGCCGCGACCTTTGAGCCGGCAAGGCGATGGGGGTGGCCCTTCACGGTGCCGGCTGGGCGGTCAACTTCCCCTGAAGGCGCGTGTGGCTCCCTCGGATGGCTGGCTCAAAGATTGTGCGTCAGGGTAAAAGCTTGTTTATAAAGAGAATATTAAGCGCTAGAAAGGCTTGTGAGTCGATCCCCACCTAGCCGGGGCGGTCTCCGTGGGTGGCACCGCCCCTACAAAGGGGGGGGAAGATAAGCCCCCCTTTTTAAGGGGGGGCAAGGGGGGATCTGATTTTCTTTACAAACACGCTGATAACGGCAGTTTGATGCCGGTTTGGGGAGAATTTTGAGTTGGGAATTGTGAATTTTAAATTCAAAACTCATTTTTGGCAACTCAAAACTGTTCACCGGCATGGTAGGAGCTGCGGACGAGGGGGCCAGACCGGACGTGAGAAAAGCCCATGTCTGTGGCGATTGCGCCGAGGCGGTCAAATTCTTCGGGCCTCCAGTATTTTCGCACCGGCAGGTGTTCTAGGGAGGGGCGCATGTACTGCCCGAGGGTGAGCCGGTGGCAGCCAACCGCCCGCAAATCTGCCATCGTCTCAATGACCTCTGCTTCGGTTTCGCCGTGTCCGAGCATTAATCCGGATTTTGTGGGGATGCTGGAATCAATTTCTTTGACGAAGCGGAGGACGTCCAGGCTGCGCTCGTATTTGGCTCCCCGCCGCACCGGCCCTTGCAGGCGTCTGACTGTCTCTATATTGTGGTTGTAACAGGCGGGGAGGGCCCTGACTACTGTCTCAATGCGCTGGCGCTGCTGCTGTGCCGGTGTCATATCATAGGAGTGACCCCCCCAGAAATCGGCGGTGAGCACTTCTATTTGTGTGTCGGGGTTTAGCCGGCGCACGGCCTGCATTGTGGCCACAAACCAGCCGGCACCGGCGTCTGGCAAGTCATCTCTAGCCACCGATGTCAGCACGACATAGCGCAAGCCCAGCAGCTGCAAGGCTTCAGCCACCTTACGGGGTTCTTCTGGGTCTAAGGGCACCGGAGCGTGACCCTTATCCACTTGACAAAAGGCACAGGAGCGGGTACATGTTGGCCCCATGAGCAGGAATGTGGCTGTTTTCTGGGCGTAGCACTCTCCCCGGTTGGGGCAGCGGCCTTCTTCACAAATGGTGTGGATCTGGCGCTGCTTGATAATTTGCTGTACTGTAGAGAGTTCGCTGGCTTTGCCGATGGGGCGTCGCAGCCACTCTGGCATGGCCTGGATTTCTGCCCGCCGCGCTTGAGCGGGGGATGGGCTTGTGGGAGTTGGACTGGGTTCGGCAGCCATAAAAGTTAGAATTTAAACTATCGGGCTAATCGCCCAAAAAGCAAGAGGGTGATACAAATCTTATAACATTCCCCAAACAGGCCGGTGGGGCGGTACGGAAAAGGTGAGGCGGCTTTTGTGCCTTTTGAGCCGGGAGTGCCTTAAGCTAGGATTAAGAGATTGGCTGGCTTTCAGGCGGAGGGTTAAATATATAGTGAGCTGGAGATGCTAAATGATAAATTGTATAGTTGCTTGCAGGTTTGGAGCGCACTCCTGCGAGAGTGATTGTGTTTGGCAGAGGGGGCGCTAGTGATGATTGATAGTGTTTCCGGGCGGGTGGGGTTCCGATACATTTGCCGGCCAGTTCCAGAGCAGGGTTTTATAATCAGGATTCCATCTTGCTTTCGGATTCTCCCGGCTCAAGCTCGAAAAACTGTCATTATTAATTTTAATTTTTCACCCAACCACTAGAGGAGTCAGTCGTGGCAAATCACAAAATTTTGGTTATCGATGACAGCAAGGTGATTCGGATGCGGGTGCGGGAGATGTTACCGCCGGGTAACTTTGAGATCGTGGAAGCAACAGACGGGGAAGAAGGTCTTAAGCAGATCCGCCAGTCACGCCCCAACTTAATTATGCTGGATTTCCTGCTGCCGAAGGTGAGCGGCTGGGAGGTTTACCAGCAGATTCAAGGTAATGCTGAACTCCGGAAAATTCCCCTGGTGCTGATGTCCGGGCGGAAAGAAGAAGTGACAGAGAAGATTCCGGAACCGTTCAAGTATTTTGCTTTTATCGAAAAGCCGTTTGAGAAGAAGCAGCTGATTGAAGCGATCAAGTTCGCCATGACTCAGGCCGGCAAGGCACCGGCACCTCCGGGGCCAAGGACTACGGACGTCAAGCCGCCACGGGTTACGGGGGGTGAAACACAGGCTGCCGGTGGGGCATCGAACGAGGAAATTGCGCAAATGCGGGCTGAGATGAAGAAAATGCAGGCTGAGATTGATGCGCTCAAGAAGCAGCTGGCTCAGGTGGTGACGGTGATCAAGCAAAAGTTGAAGTAGCTGGCTGCCGGTGAGGGATGGGGTGTCAGGGGAAGTCGGCCTGGATGGCAGGTTACTAACCCGCAATGCCGCGGCGTCTGTCTCACCGGCACTTTCGGCTGCCGCCACAAGACGCTCTCACGCATCTGATTTGCCTGTTCAGGCTGCGGTGTAGCTGGAGAGTTTCGGAGCTTCAAACACAGCGCGGATATGGCTAAAGCTTTTTTTAGGCGAGCTTTTCCGCTTTTTATACAAATTAATTGTATAATTCTGTGAGATCTAGGGGCCTGTTGCGGCTGAAATCCAGTCGGCACGGGCAAAGACGGCTCGAACGCCGTACTAGACCTGAAAAGCTTATACTGTAAAGGTTTGCTCTATTTAACATTTACTTTATAAATGAAGTCTCATTCCCACCTGCTGGCTGGTGTGAGAGAAGGTTTGTCCACCGGCGTGCCTGCAATATGGCTCTTGCCCTTTTAGCTAACCCAAGCGGAGTCTTTTGCCCGAGCAGCCAGTTTAACAGGGTGTTGCGGGTTTCGGCGTCCATTGCTATTTTCAAGGCAGATGTGCGTCCGCGCATGATTAGCTACCAGCTGGCTCCACAGCCTCAACGATTCCAGAATTTGTGCCACTGTTCAAGAGGTTGAGCGTCCTTGTCGGGGCGCTCGTCGCTCAGAAGAAGACCCGAAGAGTGGGAGTGCACCTCGGGGATCAGGTGATTGCCGCACCCTTTTTATGCTGTGGTGTACTGAGTCTAAACTGCAATAACATAC
>CAZJNL010000643.1:0-3890 GCA_964546515.1 uncultured Oscillatoria sp. | reverse complement strand
TAGGGTGCGTTCCGCCTCATCCATTCTCGCACACATAATGGTGCCGGCTCGCACGCGGAACGCACCGCAACCGGGGGGTGCGTTCCGCCCGATCAATTTCCGCACATAAATAAGGGTACACTCAGGCGGAACGCACCCTACAGATGCTAGGAATGCGATGGGAATGCGAGGCGATTATCGGGGAAGAAAGATGATGGAATGTGGCCCACACTGACCTTATATGGCCGCACCTTTTCCATTATTCTTAGCCTAGCACAAATCCAGAAAATTGTGCAATTTTTGCGAAAATTTCTGTCACAGCAAACCGGCACATTTAGAGCCGGCTGCCCCGCTCACAGCCCCTGATGTGCGAATGCCGGTGTGGCGTCTCTACAGGAGGTGGCATCTGCCGGTTTCCCCCCCAGCCGGTAAACTGGAAGCAGGTAGGCAAAGGGAATATCTTATGACAGTCGAAAAATTAGTGCCCAACCCCGAGGAATTGCCGGCGAGAGATCCCAACAATTTGCCGCCCCTAGAGAATGGAGATCGCCTGACTCGCGATGAATTCGAGCGGCGCTACCAAGCTATACCGCATCTTAAGAAAGCTGAACTCATTCAAGGAGTGGTTTACATTCCGTCACACTACGGCGCAGTCAGACAGAGCAGCGCACGCGCTGAAATAGTCGGCTGGTTGGGTGTCTACACTGCCGGCACACCCGGCGTTCGGTTGGGTGCTAATGCCACAGTGCGCCTGGATGTGGACAACGAACCCCAACCAGATGCCCTCCTGCGACTGGAACCCAGTGCCGGCGGACAGTCGCGCATCAGCGATGATGGCTATGTGGAAGGCGCACCGGAATTCATCGCCGAAGTAGCCGCCTCTAGCGCTTCCTATGATGTCGGCGACTTGCCTCACAGCCTACCGGCGCAATGGGGTGCGAGAATATCTCGTGTGGCGGGTTTACGACAGTCGAGTGGACTGGTACAAACTCACAGAAGGCGAGTATCTCCCCCTGCAGCCAGATGAAGCTGGTGTGTTGCGCAGCGAGATTTTCCCCGGTTTGTGGCTTCCAGTACCGGCACTGCTAGCCGGCGATTTGGCGGCGGTGCTGGCGGTGTTGCAGCAGGGATTGGCCACACCGGCACACGCAGCCTTTGTCGAGAGCCTGAGAAGCGCCGCCGGCATGCGCGGCGTAGGCGCACCAGTGGCGGGATGGTGAAGCCGCCGCCAGTGGTAAATTAGCTGAAAAACTAATATAAGGAATAGAAGAGCCGGCACCCGCCGCCTCCCATTCCTGGCATAATCATTATTAATCTTTGGAGCTGCAACCCACCGTGAGCCAAACAGAACTCCCATCCCTCCAATCCCTGCAAAGCGAAAACGCCCATCTGCGGGAAGAACTGCAGATGAAAGACCAACTCGTCCAGCAGCTGTCCCAGGAACTGTTCCGCCTCGTCAAGGGCAAAAACAACTTTGTCGCGCCCCAGCAGCCGGTAGCGCCTGAACGCAACAGCGCCCAAATGAAGGCGATGCGCGAACAGCTAGAAGGTCTGGAACAGCAGCTGGCCTTCTACCAAGAGCAAGTTGGCCAGCGCGATGCCGAGCTTTACCAGCTGCGCCAGTCTGTGCAAGAATTGACTGACCGCAGCCGCATGCTGGAACAGGTGGTGCAAGAACTGCCGATCGTCTATCGCGAGAAGTTTGCTGAGCGCATGGAACCGGTGAAAGAGAAAGTCGCCATGCTGCAGCGCGAAAATCGCCAACTTCACGCCGAACTGCAAAGTGTCAGCTACCGGCTCGCCGTCAGAACTCGTCGCGGTAATGGCCAGCTGGATCTGCCCAGCTTCTCCCCTTCTAACTCTCCCCTCAACTTGCCCTCGTTTGGCAATGCCTGAAATCCTGATCGCAATCGATGCTGAAGCTGAGAACTCTGGCGAACTCATCCCCGCATCGCCGGCGATAACTCAAATGGTTTCCGCTCTCAAGCTGGCAATCTCCGCTTCTCCCCCCGCCCCACCGGCACCCGTCCGCGCTATTCCCGCCAGTTCCCTCACGCAACCGGGAATTGCCAGCGCCCTCAGTGCCGGTGAGGCCCTCCTCTGCCCTTTAACGCTTAATTTACCGGATACTGTCTCATTTCCCGCTCAGCGCATCTACCAAACTTGCCGCGATGTCCCCGGACTTCGCCGGCACGTCGAGCCGCTGGGATATGCCACGGGTGCCGGTCAATACTGGCTGCCGGCTGTCCTCACCGCTAAAGGGCCACTATACGGCGAAGTTATCTCAAACCCGGATTATTACTCATCACAAATAGCAGCGGAAACAGAGATAGCGTGCGGCGATAAAATTAACTCTATAACCGGATATGGGAAAAAATACAGGCAGCCGGCGCACGTCTCGGACAGTTGGCGGCAGCAGCTGTACGAGTTGGCGTACCGGTTGCTGCGCTCCCTAGACGCCCCGCCGGCGACCTATTTAGTGCAATTTGGATTTCTTGGGGAGCTGATTTGCTTTGACCGTTTGTGGCCATATCCAGCCGCGCCGGCGGTGGCCAGCATCGGCGTGCAAGATCCTGATTTATTTAGCTGTCACTGGTACTGCCTGACCGGCAGACCGATCTTGGATTTGACAATTCCTCACTCAGCGGAGTACGAGCCGCATTCCTAGAAAGAGGAGGAAGCCCTGTTTAAACATTCAATTTTCAACTTAACAAACGCCCCCTTAGCACAGTGGGTGCTTTCAGTCAAGAATAAATAAACTTAAGCCGCCTTCATTAAGGAGGCGGCATCTCGAGCGAGGGAAAGCAAAACCGCGTCGTAACTGTCAAAAATTTCAAAGACGGTATCGAGCTGAGAGATTTCAAAAACCAGCCTGACTGCAGCTTTGAGATTGCAGAGAACCAGGCGACATCCGTGTTGGCGAGCGGTGTTCAGACCGGCAACCAGGGAAAAAAGCCCTGAGCTATCTAGGAAATCGACCTGGCTCATATCGATGACCCAGAGCTGGTGGGATTGAGGAACGATAGCAGCAATCTGTTGCTCTAGAGCGCAGCCGCCTTCTGAATCCAGACGCTGTTTCGGCTGAAGGAGGATGGGTTGATTGACTTGTCGGGCCATCATAATTTTATGTCACTTAATAGAGTGGCGAGTGCGGATTGCTGCTGAATGGAACAAAACAGTAACATTATTCAGATGCTCCAGGGAAGAAATAAGTTTCCGCGCTGGGGTCTGTAGGGTGCGTTAATAATCTAACTGCAAAGCAGGTGAAAAAGGTGCGATTCTGCCGGAAACGTTGTTCGGCTCACCCAGCCGCAAGCGCAGCGGCACCGGCAGCGGATGTGCCGGTGGGCGTGCCGGCTGACACCGCTCCCACTGGCACCGGCAGCGGATGTGCCGGTGGGCTTGCCGGCTGACACCACTCGCACCGGCACGCCAATATGTTACAAAATACTAAGGCATTATAAAGGCAGTGTTAAATGTCATTGGAATTTGTATCGCTGGATACCATCCAGGAACTTGCCCATCAGTACGGCTACTGGGCAGTGTTTCTGGGAATCTTGCTAGAAAACCTGGGAGTGCCGCTACCCGGTGAAACCATCACCATCGCCGGGGGGTTTCTGGCAGGTAGCGGCGAGCTGAGTTACTGGTTCGTCCTGGGGAGCGCCATCTTGGGCGCAGCCTTGGGCGGGAACTTCGGCTATTGGATAGGCAGATATGGCGGCTGGCCCTTGCTGGTGAGTGCGGGGCGAATTTTCCGCGTTCCGGAAAAACAACTCTTAAAAATCAAGACTCGGTTTAGCGAAAACGCAGGCAAGACCGTATTTGTGGGCAGGTTCATTGCCTTACTGCGGATTTTCGCCAGCCCCATAGCCGGCGTTGCGGAAATGCCCTACCTGAAATTTACAGCCTAC
>CAZJNL010000642.1:0-3891 GCA_964546515.1 uncultured Oscillatoria sp. | reverse complement strand
GAGTGGCGCGAGACTTGCTGACTTCGGTGGAGCGATTCCGCGTTGACACGGCGGAGAGGTAAACTGTTATGCTTTTAATTTGCTTGTTGTAGAAAGTCTGCGTATCCGACAGAGTACCGTTTCCAGCTCATGCTGGGAACGAGGGCCTAGGGATGGATAGCGCAAATTAAATGCGCAACTGCTTAATACAGCTGGGGGGGTGAAATTCAGATGGGTTAAACTTTTAGTAGGGTCGAGCGGGACTTGGGGAATTTGGCTCCCCAATCGGGAGCAAAATTACAGGGAGTTCTGGTTGGCCTGACTGCGAGCAACGCCTTACGGCATCAGAGGTTAATCTAACTTAACACAAAAAAATATCTATATGTTGCCAGAACAGTATCAAAGAATTTTGGGTTACTTTATTGAAGAGTCAAAGGAACACCTGGGCACGATTGAGCAAGGGCTGCTGAATTTGCCTAAGACCCTAGCCGACTCGGAACAGGTGAATGAGGTCTTCCGCGCCGCTCACTCGATCAAAGGTGGGGCGGCGATGCTCGGACTGGGGAGCATTCAGAAAACAGCTCACCGGCTGGAAGATTGTTTCAAAGTCTTCAAAGAAAGGCCGGTTAAAGTAGACCAGAAACTAGAAACTCTATTTTTGCGGGTGTTTGACACGCTTCAGGAGCAGGTGGAGCGGCTGTCTGGCCCTGCGGGGCTGCCTGAGGAGGTGGCTTGCCAGATCCTGTCGGCAGCAGAGCCGGTGTTTGAAGAGCTCAGCACTCACCTCAACTCGCTGGTGAGCGAGCCCGCAGCAATACCGGCACCGGCACCGGCACCAGCACCGGCACCGGCACCAGCACCGGCTAAGGCTAAGGCTAAGGCTAAGGCTAAGGCTAAGGCACCAGCATTGGCAGCCGCGCGAGGACGCAAGCCGGCTGGCCAACTCGCCCCAGGAAAGCAAAGCGCTCGAAAGCCTCCGGCAGCGGCATCCAAGTCAAAAAGCGCAGACAGGTCAACGGCCTCTCAGGAAGCAAGTGCGCTGCAGCTGACTTTTCAAAGCGACGTGCCGGCGCGGCTGCGGGAGATGCTACAGCTGTTCAAGCGGCCAGAGCAACCTAACAGTCGGCAGGAACTCCAAGAAATCTGTCGCAGCTTGGGGACTGCCGGCCTTGCATTCGACCTGCCGGCTTGGTGCGAACTGCTACAGACGGCTTCGGCTGCGATTGGCAATCCCGACATAGCCTATCGCGCCCTCGCTCCCACTGTGATTAAGGAGATCAAACAGGGCCAAGAATTGGTTTTAGCGGGCCGGTGGGCAGAAATACGGGCTTCTGACGCCCTGAAATCGCAATCCCGTCGCCCGGATTCAGCTGGCAAAAATAGTCTTCCCCCGCCGCCAAAGGAAATCACTGTACCAGCGAATGCTAACTCTTCACCCCGCACCGAGCCAAAAACCGCCAGCAGCGAAGGCGAAAAGCCGAAAGCCGCTGCGGCAAACCCAGCAGGTACGCTACCCAAAGGCAGCGCCCAAGACGTGAGGGAAAAGCCCCTACCCCCTCGGTCTGCCGAACCCCCTGCGCCCAGACGGGTGGCCCACACTGGCCCGGAAGTGGGGATGGCAGAATTGAACAGCTTAGCGAACCTGTTTGAAGGCGAAACGCCGGATCTGGACACAACTTGGGAAGCTGAGGAAGTCATTGACTCGTTCTCTATGGAGCCGGACGGTGCGGATTTAATCCCAGATGCCTCAGCCGGCATCTCGCCCGATGAAAGTACAGACAGCGATATTTCCGACCTCCTGTTTGATGAAGAAACCTCAGAGACGAAAGCGCATTTAGCCGGCAATAGCGACGACATCAACAGTTTGTTTGGTGACGCCTTACTGGATGAGGACACCTCGGAAGAACCCTCAACACAGACAGCAAGCTCTGCCAACGAAGCTCTGGACTCGGAAACCAGCTGGGAGTTGGAGCCTATCGGGGCAGCGGACAGTTCCTACCCTGACTCGGCGCAGGAGTCAAAAAGCAAGGAAGGGCCGTTAAATCTCGACGAGCTTTTTGAGGGGATCGAGGAGAGCGGGTTTTTAGAAGCGGACCAGACCATTTTGTCTGAGCCATCCCCTGTCAGCCAAGACGAACTCGCAGAACTCTTTGAAGACACGCCCGAAGTAGCAAGTCAGTTTGAAAAAAATTTTCACACTTCAGACTTGACGGGAGAGACTACTTCGGAAAGCTTTGCGCAACCGGCAGCATTCGCAAGTGTTGGGGAGGAGGTGTGGCAAAACTCGGAAGAAACGCCGGATTCCGTTGGCGAGATTCAAGCGCCTGAATTGGAAGTGGCCAGCTTGGATTGGCTGGGGCAAATGCAGACTTCTAATGGCGACTCAGAAGACTTGTCTGATTTGGAGTTCAGGAGTTTGTTTGTAGGCGTTGCGGGAGCTGCAGAGGTGCCTGGGCTAGAAACTTTAAAACCCCCTAGCCAAAATTCAGCTGACAAAAATATTTCTCCCAGCCACACCCCTGAATTGATTGTAACTGCACCTCTGGAACACGATGCCAGTCAGGATTTTGAGGATTTGTTCGACCTGGAAGGGCCCACCAGCGAGTCCTTGACAGAAGACATATTTCGTGATAGGGGAGCTAATGAGCCGAGCAAGGTGCGCGGACAGCAGGAGGAGGGCGATGACTTTTCCGACTCTCTGGAGAAGTTGTTTGAAACCAGCCTGGAAGAACAGGTCGAGGACAGTTGGTCTTACGAGGAGGACTCGACTCTGGAGCTAGATTTCCCCGATTTTGCCGCCCTGGACACCTCAACGGAGGCAGAAATAGAGGCTTTGGGCCGTTCGCCTCTGCAGAAGCTCGGATTTAATGGGGCAACTGATGCCGGTGCGGACAATTTAGAGTTTATCGAGAGCTTCTTGGAGGCTGCAGAACTGGAGGTTGAGGAGAACTCAGAGAAGTCCGCAGTCACGAACCTCTGGTCACAAGAGGATTTGACGCTGCTGGTGCCAGATGGGTTTGCTGATTTAGAAGCGCTGTTGGAAGAAGAGCCGGCTGTCTTGAAATCCGCCGAATTTCTCCAGGCTGACTCAGATGTGTTCTCTGAGCTGGAAAAGCTGATCGGTTCGCCGCCACCGGCAAAGCCGGTTGCAGAGCTAGCGCCCGCCAAGTCAGCGGTTTCCTCCCCCAAATCAAAGCAGGAAGACAGTGACTTTGATGACCTGGTAGAGCTGATCGGCCCTGACATGCCGGGGCCAGGCCCTGGTGGAAAAATCAAGCCGGGACAGCGCCCGCTGCTGGAGCAAACCATGAAGGTGCCCATCAAGCAGCTGGATAACCTCAGCAACCTGGTGGGGGAATTGGTGGTGAACCGCAACAGCTTGGAGCAGAACCAAGAACGGCTGCGGCAGTTTTTGGACAACTTGCTGCACCAAGTGCAGCAGCTTTCTGACGTGGGCCAGCGGATGCAGGACTTGTACGAGCGCTCGCTGCTGGAAATCTCTCTGCTGGCCAGCCGCCAATACAGCGCCTTGAGCGGGGGGCGGGGAGCCGGTCGCGACTCTCACTCGACCGGCGCTAGCTTTGACGCTCTGGAAATGGACAGGTTTACGGGGTTCCACACGCAGTCGCAGGAGATTATTGAGCTGATCGTGCGAGTGCGGGAGTCGGCTTCGGATATTGAGTTCCTGGTGGATGAAACCGAGCAGGTGACGCGCCAGCTGCGGCAGATCACAACCCAGGTGCAAGAAGGTTTGACCCGCTCCCGAATGGTGCCCTTTGGCCAGACGGCAGACCGGCTGCCCCGAGGGGTGCGTGAGGTTGCTATTAAGCAAGACAAGCTGGCAGAACTGCACATAGAAGGGCGGGAGACGCTGATTGACAAGATGATCGCCGACCTGCTGTTCACGCCGCT
>CAZJNL010000641.1:0-3892 GCA_964546515.1 uncultured Oscillatoria sp. | reverse complement strand
GGTGCACTTTGAGTTTCCAAGGCGTCAATGGCATTGCTGAGGATATTCATAAACACCTGATTCAGCTGACCGGCATAGCACTCCACCTCAGGCAAGTTGCCATACTCCTTAATCACTTGAATAGCTGGGTGTCCCCCTGTTTCTTTGAGCCGGTTTTGCAGCAATCTCAGCGTACTGTCAATGCCGGCGTGAATATCCACCCGCTTCATTGCCGCTTCATCCAAGCGCGAGAAATTGCGCAGCGAAAGCACAATATCGCGGATGCGCTCTGCCCCCATTTTCATTGAACCCAGCAGTTTGGGCAAATCTGACACCAAAAAATCCAGGTCGATTGACTCAGCCAACTCTTGAATCGCCGGTGCCGGCACAGGGTAGTGCTGCCGGTACAGCTCCAGCAACTGCAGCAAGTCTTGGATATAATTGCGAGCCGGGTCAATATTCCCATAGATAAAACTCACGGGATTGTTAATTTCGTGAGCGACACCGGCAACCAGCTGCCCCAAAGAGGACATTTTTTCACTGTGCACCAGCTGAGCCTGAGTGCGCTGGAGTTCTTGCAGCGCTCCCTGGAGTTGATCGGCTCTTTCTCGCTCTCGCGCTTCCGATTCCCGCAAGGCTGACTCAGCTCGCACGCGCTCGGTAATGTTGATGGCAACACCAATCAAGCCCACAACTTCACCGTTTTCACCCCACAGCGGTGTGACGCGATTATCGTAGACAACGCCGCCTATGTATGCGCTGCAATTTCCCTCAACACCTTCTCGCAAAACCAGGCGAATTGCTTCCAGGACGTTAGGCACAGATTGATATAATTCAAAAACTGATTGCCCGACGACTTCCCCGGGCAGGAGTCCCATACCCTCTAACCCTTTTCCTTCAGAAAAAGTAAATATGCCGGTGCTGTCTATACCGTACAGGATAAGCGGCGCATTATTAATCACCGTCCGCAGGCGCTGCTCACTTTCGCGCAGTGCCGCATCCGCCTGCACGCGGTGGGTAATGTCGATCGTCAAGCCATCCCAGAGAATATCTCCCCCGGCTTGTTTTTCCGGTCGAGCGATGATTTGCACCCACTTAGTGCGAGCCGACGGCGTTTGTTTGCGCCCTGACCAGCTGACAGGCTGCAAAGTCTGGGCTGAAACCGCCATCGCGCTCTCAAGGCTTTCCAAGTCATCTGCATGAACCATCTCAAAAAGCAGCTCAGGATTTTGCTGCACTTCCTCTGGCTCTAATTCATAAAGGTCGCGACAGCCGGAACTGACATAAGGGAAACAGCGGGAACCATCCGCACGCAACAGGAACTGGTAAATCATTCCAGGTACATTAGCCGCCAGCCTTTGGAACCTCGCCTCGCTTTGCCGCAGCGCCTCCGAAGCTTGCTGGCGCTCTGCAATTTCCTCCTGAAGTTGTTGATTTGCCAAAGCCAGTTCCTCAGTGCGCTCTTCCACCAAATATTCCAGGTGATCTTGGTACTTTCGCAACTCTATTTCAGCTGTTTTGCGATCGGTGATATCCAGGACTGTTCCGAATAACTGAATCACCCGCCCCTCGCTGTTGAGGACTGGTTGCCCTTGACCCCAGACATGTCGAACAGCTCCGTCAGGGCGGACAGTGCGAAATTCAAATTCATAAGCTTTCCCCTCATATAGCCCCTGCCCGACTGTTTGTTGCCAGAATTGCCGGTCATCCGGATGAATCATTTCTAGATGTTCTGAGTAAGTCGGTTCAGGTCGCTCTGGGTCAAGCCCATAAATTCGGAAGATTTCCTCTGACCAACTGATCTTCTGGGCGACGACATCAAATTCCCAGCTGCCGCAGTGAGCTAGTTTTTGAGCCGCCGCCAGATTTGCCTCGCTCTTGCGCAGCGCTTCTTCCGCCAGCTTGCGCTCTGTAATATCCATCAGCAGCCCATCCCAGAGAATGTCGCCGCTGGCTTGCTTTTCCGGTCGGGAAGCGGCTCGCACCCACTTGATTTTTCCGGAAGGGGTGATGATGCGCCACTCCCAATTCCAGGACTGCAAAGTGCGGGCAGATTCTGCAATCGACTCCCGCAGAACGGGACAGTCATCGGGATGAACGAATTGATAACTTCCACTCTGCTGAAGCGTTTCTGGCTCAACTTCATAAAGATCGCGGCATCCCGGACTGGCGTAGGTAAATGAGGCAAATCCATCCGCATTGAGCCGGTATTGATAAAGCATTCCCGGCACATTAGCCGCCAGCTTTTGGAAGCGAGCCTCACTTTCTCGCAATGCTTCCTCTGCTTGCTTGGCGAGAGTGATGTCGCGGACAACCGCATATATTAAACCTTCCTCCAAGACAGGAACGGATGTCCACGCCAGCCACTTATACGAACCGTCTTTACAGCGATAGCGATTTTCAAAGTTGAGGGTGACAGCACCCGTGGTTAGTTTTTCCACTTCTTTCAGGGTGGCAGCTCGGTCTGAGGGATGAACAAAATCCAGGAACGGTTTGGCAAGCAGTTCCTCTTTGGTGTAACCGAGGGTTTTTTCAAAGGCTGGGTTAATACGGCGGAAATAGCCGTCTAACCCGGCAATACAAAGCAGATCGAATGAGATATTAAAAAAGCGGTCAAGTTCTTCTTGCGCCTGCTTGCGATCCGCAATTTCTTTTTGCAGCTTTTGCAAGGCGACTGCCATATCGGCACGGGTTGCCTCGTCAGTTTCCAGCAGTTTGTCAATCTCTTCTTCCAGGTTGCGGTCACTCGGTGCCACCACGAACCCGTCGAATTCGTCTCCCCTAGCGATGAATGCAGTTTGTTCCGCCCAGCAGTTGATCCCGAACAGCTTGGAGCAGTATCCCGCCATTTTGCCGGCCATAAAACTGCTACCCCAGCAGACACCGAGAGCTTTCTGGTAGCGCCCTTCCCAATTTTGGGCGAGCCTGAAGTAGCACGTTTTATGTTTTTTGTCAATAGATAAAAGCTGCCAATTTCCCCAACCGGCTCCGGGTGCGAGTTTAGCTAGGGCAGCGAATCCCTCCCGGAAGTCGGAAAATTGGGATATTATCTGCCAGTCGCCCTCAACGCTTTTGCGCCCCAAGCTTTGCAGCGCCAGACTGAACCTTTTGGTGCCCACCATCGCCTGGAAGCCCGCCATTAAACTCGCCAGGGTAGTGTCTGTCCACATCAGGATAACGGGGAAGTTTTCAGACGTAAAGGTGCCAGATGTGAGCTGCCACTCCAATTGGGTTCCGCATATCTCGAATTTTACAGTGTCTTTCCCTGTCTCGCTCGCGCCGGCGCGAGCTTCTGCCAAAGTTTCCGGCGGTGTTTCTTCTGTATTTGGGGGGGGAGGTATGAATTCTGCCGATACAATCAGTCCGCCTATTTCGCCGGTTTGCTGCCGCCAGGGAGTCGCTTTCCACAACACCCTCACCACTGAACCGTCGGAACGAACCGTGCGGCTTTCGCCACACCTCTCCTCGCCTCCGGCTAAACAGTTTTCATACATTTCTGGCCAGTTTTCAGGCTGGTTGGGGAAGACTTCGTAATGCGATCGCCCAGTCAGGTCTTGGTTTTCCAGCCCCCAGTCGGTGAGCCACCGGCGAGAAGCGAGCAAGTAGCGCATTTGCCGGTCGAACATGGCCACACCGGCAGGCATCTGTTCCGCAAAAATGCGAAGTTGCTCACAGCTGTTTGAGCCTGCTGTTTCTGCTCGCTGAAGCTTAATATTTGAAGATTTAATTTTTCGGATCGCCATCTACGCCTGCCTTGTTCTATCGAGAATCCCCTGACGGGGGTATTGAGAGAGGGCTTAGGCCCTGATTGTAAAATATTAAGTTAACTCAAGTTGCTAGTTACAAGTGAGTCAGGCGCGGGGGCCCCCCCCCCCCCCCCCCAAAACAGGGGGGGGCCTGGCAGGGGCACCCC
>CAZJNL010000640.1:0-3899 GCA_964546515.1 uncultured Oscillatoria sp. | reverse complement strand
GTGAGTGTCGTTTGCAGTCTGTGGCGGGTGAGTGACTTGTCAACTGCCTTATTGATGGTAAAATTTTATGAGATACGCAACAGCGAGCCATCCGTCGCCAGAGCGCTGAATCAGGCGCAAATCTGGTTGCGAACCGTAACCAAAGCCAACTTTCTCCTTTGGATGCAATCCCAGAACTTAGATCCAGATGCTGCCGGTGCGGTTGAAGATTTGCTAGAGCTATTTGACAGCGAGGAGCCACCTTTCTCCAACCCCAAAGACTGGGCAGTTTTTTGCGCGATTGGGCAATAAACGTGTTCTCCCATTCTGTGCTATCCTCGATCCGTACCCAACCAACCAGAACCCCATGAACAAACGCATCCAGCAAGCTCTTAAAACCCTGCAAACCTTTGTGGAATTACTGCAAAACAACCGCGCAGCCTTTTCCGAAACCGCTTGGCAAAACTTGCCCAAACTTTATCAACAAATCGCCCCAATGGCAGATGACAGCGCCGTCGAAACAGCCAGAGCGATTAACGCTTGGTGCAGAGAGCAAAAGCATGCCCCTCTTCGAGACGCCCTGGAAAGCGCTGCAACGCGCAAAGAAGTAGAAGATATAAAGCCAACCGATCCAGAACAGGAAAAAACCATAAAAGAAAACGTCCTTCTCGTCAAAGAAACCCTGCAAAACGCCATAAATCCTGCACCCCCTGCAAGTGGGCAACCGTAAAAGCGTGAGCATCCCGATTATGTAGGGGCTCCGCATTCGGGCGAATAATCTCTCGGTTAAAACCAGCAATTGATAATCCGAATGCTTCGCCCTCACCAGGGTAGTTTCAAAAACGGGATGCAACCGTAAAAGCGGGGGAAACCCCGCCCCCAGAGCGCAAACCGACATCAAGGAAAAAGAGTCAAATGGCTGAGGAAATCTACGCCCCCAATATCCATCTATTCGCCTGTCACGCCCAAACAGTATTTACCGCCGACGCCAAACCCATCGACCTAGCGAAAGATTTGCTCTGGGAGAAATACCGCGCCATCGCTCAAAAATTGCAGATCCAGCCGGCGGATATCCCCATCAAAACCGGCGACTTACCCGCCACCCGCGCGGATTTGCTAGCCACCCAAGGTAAAGTTTTGCAACACTTCGCGGGAAAAATTGACCCCAACAGCAACCAACCCCTAGCCATTAAAGGATTCGCCTATCCCGTTTGGCTCTACGACAGCTATCTCCTGGCGCTCAACATCCGCCGCCCGCAAGAGAAAGGCAACGACGCGGTAGAAATTCCCCGCCTCAAAGATTTTAACCCAGATGGGTGCTTCCTGCCAAGTTTCATCGGCAGCAATTTGGGACAGCACCTGCTGATCACCGCATTTTTGAGCCAAGATCAGCAGGAGAAATATAGCAAAAACCTGCAACAGATCGCCGACGAGTGCTATCGCAGTTTCACCGGCATCCAATCCGATCCCCTCCCCTTCAAGCAAACCGCACAGCTATTTGGCAGTCCTATCTTTGAGTATAGCATCCCCGCACAGCCAGGGGAGTGCGAGGTGACAGTCTGGTTCTTCCTCACCGAGCTCGCCAGTGAAAAATTCGCCGATAACTATCGGGAGTTTGCCGACCTGTTCTTCTACCGGCGTAAAGTGCTATACTCTTATGATAGCGGCAGAGCCGACTATAAAACCGCGCTGGAGAAGTGCCGGGACATAGAGCGAGAAATTGGGGAACTGAAACAAATTCCCGATGAGCGGACATTGGGCGAAGCCGAAATCGCCCCGCTGAAACAGAAGCTGAAAACCTTGCTGCAAACCGCCTTAGAGTATTCCCAACTCTTGCGCAACCTGGAATATTCCCGCACGACGGTTGAGATTAATGGCGATAATTATGAAGACAAGTTAAAGATACTTGACGGTGAGCTGAGAGAGCAGTATGATATAGGTGGGGTAGAATTGGAATATTTAGAAAGGTTCAGCCAGCTGGACTGCCGGAAATTCAAGGAGCAACTGCAAGCCTACTTAAGCTATTTGGGCCACGGGTCAGATTTGCTAGACAAAGCGATTTCTAGCATTCGAGGGATAGTAGAGATTGACGAAGCAGATCGCCAGCGCGAGCAGGAGGAAAGGGAAAAACAGCGGGAAACCAGGTTGCAAAACACCATCCAATCGCTAGGTGCCGGCATCGGTGTTGCGGGAATCATCGCCAGCAGCTATCAATTCATAGAGCAGAAATCCTGGCAATGGCCACCGTCTCTATCGCTCCCCCCACATCCCTTTTTCGGTTCCGTCGGATTGAGCTTTGCCTGCGGATTGTTGACTTGGTGGGGGACGAAGACTTTACTCAAAAAAGCTACGGAAAAACAGCAATCATTACCTCCCCAGAAGCAACAATCATTGCCTTCCCAGAACCAACAATCATTGCCTCCCAACTAGCAAAAAATAATCCTCATCCTCCACCCAGTCATTAAGTAGGGTGCGTTCCGCTTTGCGGAACGCACCCTACTGCCAATTATCACCACATTTTTCCGGGGAGAATCATCTGGTGGAAGAAGCCGGTCTTATTTAAGTGCCTGAATTTCCTGTTCCAGAGCTTTGATAGATTGTTGCAGGGATGAAACATCGGCGCGAGTGACTGTAGGAATTGATGCTGCTTTCCACTCTACTATCCGATTCAGGCAGGCATTTAAATCAACAGCCGCCTCGCCTCGGGTTAGGGGCGCTCTGGGGCGAAAAGTGCCATCAGGATAGAGCGCTACGCAGCCAAAGCGCTCTGACAGAGACTGTAATGCCTGAAATTCAGGATCTGTGGGAGAGACATCGAAAGCTAGGCGATACTCTTGTGCGGACAAGTTATCAGCTAGCGCCATATTTTCTCGACCTTTACTAATCACCGAGTCGCTCACCGGCGGAGGCGAGAGACTGATGTTTTCACTGTTTACCTTTTCAACGATATCCTTAACGTGAATCGCCCACCCGCCCTTGGGATCGCCCACCCGCTGCTGTGCGCCGTGAATGCCCACAACTTCACCTTTCATATTAAACACCGGCCCGCCACTCATGCCAACTCCCACAGACGCATCATAGGCTAAACTGTAACCGCCACTCGGCGCGGGAGAGGTTGCCCCTTCCACTTTACCAAGAGATGACTGCCGCGTTCTGCGGATGTCGGTGCTGCCGGCGGGAGGAGTTGGCCAGCCAGATACGAGAATCTCTTCCCCAGATTTAACTATCTCATTTAAGTTAGAAACTGGAATTGCCGCAACGGGATATTCTTTCTCGCTTTCAAATTTTATCACCGCCAAGTCAAATCCTTCGATATTTTTATCCGGTTTGCGAGTTCCAAATTTTTTCACATTGCCCGCCGTCAGGTCAGGTCTTTCCGGCTGGCCAGGAATACGAGGGGGCGGACTGTAGTCAGCTGGGTGCACCTCTTTATCAAAAGTCCGAATCCCGTAAATAGCTCGCGGTTCCACCACATGGAAATTGGTTAAAACGTAGTACACATAACTCCCAGAGCCTCCAGAATTGTTTTCTCTAGCAACAATCACTCCCGAACCCGCCCTGCCCAACCGAGAGCCTCTCTCAAAGTCCTCTCTTGTCTGTTCAGCTGCAGTTTTTGCGTCCACCGGCTCAAAATTGGGGGCAATCAAAACCGTAGTTGCGCTGGCGATAGCCTTGACATCATCGATATTCGAGGCTTGCGCCACCAGTGGGGCGCGGGCGGCAGAAAATGGGGCGGCAAAAGACAAAGAAGCCGCCGCCATTATCACCGCCAGCCCAGCAATTATCAAAGCCCCCCAAACAAATCCCAGTCCCTTCCATCCACGTTTAAACATAGCGCCAAGCGATTCATAATTACAGCATGTTTGCCCAAAAGTTCGTAGTTGGGCTTCAGCCCAACCGGGCAACTTCCCATTCTATGG